>QHVX01000235.1 GCA_003222375.1 Acidobacteriota bacterium | reverse complement strand
TCGTGTCCGATCATTGCGCGAAGTACCGCCGCGTAATTGCGACGATCCAATTTTCGCAGCGCATCCTCGTGCGACCGCATCAGCGCGTCGATGTCCTTGGTGTGCGACGCGATGTACGCCGGCGTCTGCAGATGCATCTCGTTGATGTCGGCAGCGGCTTTCATTCCGAGCGGCGAGTCGATCAGCGAGAGCTCCGTCTTCCAGAGCAGCAAGTCATAGGCAGTCAGCTTCGGTGTGCCAGCGATCGGAATGGCTTTCGTCATGAACGCCGGATACGAAACGACCCACTGAAATGTCTGCATCCCGCCCATCGATAGTCCACTGACAGCAAGCACATGATCGAGCTCGAGCACGCGCGTCAGCAGTTCGTATTGCGAACGCACCATGTCGCGAACTGTGATCTGTGAAAGCTTGCTGTTCGAGGGCGAAGAGGACACGCCGTCGCCCAGCGCATCGATGACGATGACGTAGTACTTCGAGGAATCGTACAGATTTCCAGGTCCGATCCAGCCGGCCAGGCCCTCGCTCGTTCCACCAAACCACGTCAGCACGACGATCGCGTTCGATTTGTCCGGCGCAAGGCGTCCATACGTTCGATAGCCGATCTTGAGACCTCCGATACTCGCGAGCCGGAGATCCTGAGCTTGCGCGGCCCCAGCCAGGGCGATCACGAGAAGCAGGCTCTTCACATCAACGATTCTATGATTACGCGATGGCAGTTCGCTCTTCTCGCCGCGAGCTGGAGATCGTCGGCGCGATTGCCGAGGCGCTGAACAGCGCCCCGACGGTGCAGCGGGCGCTCGACCGCACGCTCGAGCTGGTCACGGATCTATTAGGCCTGCAGACTGGATGGGTGTGGCTTGTCGACCCTGAGACGGACCACATCTACAGCGCCGCGGCGCGCAATCTTCCCCCGTACTTGCAGGAGCCGGTGCGGATGACGGGATCGTGGTGCTTGTGCATCGAGGAATTTCGAAACGGATCGCTGACGCCGCGCAACGTCGACGTGATGGAGTGCTCGCGACTCAGGCCGGCGGTTCGCGCGCGCCAGACCGACCTCACCCACGGCCTTGCCCATCACGCCTCGGTCCCGCTGTCGTTTCAGGACAAATCGCTCGGCATCATGAACATCACCGCTCCGGCGATGCGCCGGCTGACGCGAGAAGAGCTGCGACTGTTAGGCACGATCGGATTGCAGGTCGGCGTGGCGATCGAGCGCGCGCGGCTGGCCGAGGAGAGCGCAGTGCGCGCGAGAGGAGAGGAGCGCACGCGCCTCGCGCGCGAGATCCACGACACGCTCGCGCAAGGGCTGACTGCGATCGCGCTGCAAATCGAAACGGCGATCGAGAGCGTGGGCCGCGAACCCGCGCGCGTTCGCGAGCGGCTCCAAAAAGCGCTGGCGATTGCGCGTGAGAACCTCGACGAAGCCCGCCGATCGGTCACCAATCTCCGCGCCGGCGCGTTGGCGGGCAAGCCGCTGGCGCAGGCGCTGGCAGCGCTCGTTCGCGAATTCACGTCCGAATCAGGAATTCGCGTCACCTTCGAGCCGCGCGGCAACTGCACTCTCGCGCTTCCCGTTGAAGCCGAGTTGTATCGCATCGCCGAGCAGGCGCTCACCAACGTCCGCCAGCATGCGAGGGCCAAGAGCGTCCGCGTGTCGCTCGCCTGCAAAGCAAAACACGCGACGCTGGCCGTCGAAGATGATGGCGTCGGATTCGACGTCCGCCGCATTCCGGCGGAACGGCACGGCATCGAAGGCATGCGCGAGCGTGCGCGCATCGCCGGCGGATCGCTGCGCATCACGTCGGGCCGCGGCAAAGGGACGAAGATCGTGGTGAAGGTGTGACGCGCGTCGCGATCATCGACGATCATCCCGTCGTCCGTGAGGGACTGGTCGCAGCGCTCGAGCGCAAATTCGAGATCGCGGGAGTTTTTTCGTCGGCCGAAGAAGCGATCGATCGTGTGGACGCCGACGTCATCCTTCTCGATCTCGAGCTGCCGGGGATGAGCGGGCTCGATGCGATCGAGAGGTTGCGGGGATCTGTTTTGGTGCTCACCGCGTACGACGCGCAGGAAGATGTCGAACGCGCGATGCGCGCGGGCGCGAAAGGATATTTGTTGAAGGGCGCGTCGGTCGAAGAGATCGAGCGCGCGATCAAAATGATTTCCGACGGGAATTCGTACCTCGACCCGCGCGTGACGTCGCACGTCCTCGCTCCGCGACAGCGTCTGACCAAGCGCGAGCGCGAAGTGATCCGCCTGGTGGCCGAGGGGAAGACGAACAAGCAGATCGCGGACAAGTTGCGGATCACCGAACGCACGGTGAAGTTCCACATGACCTCGCTGTTCAACAAGCTGGGCGCCGAGAATCGCGCGCAGGCGGTCGCGATCGCCAGCGAACGGCACTTGATCTGATCCCTGCGTCATCCTGAGCGAAGCGAAGGATCTCTTCGAACGAGATCCTTCGCCGTCTCTGCGGCTCAGGATGACGACCTACACTTTCGTACAGGCGCGCCGCTGCTCTTCCGCCCGGCGTTTTATCGCGCTGCGGGACCGATCATGTGGACATGAACAGCAATGTCGTTGTCATCACAGGTGCATCAAAAGGTCTCGGTCTCGCGCTGGCGCGTCTCTATGCACAGCGCGGCGATCGATTAGTCATCAACGCGCGCGGCGAAGAGCTGCGCGACGCCGAGAGTGAACTTTCAAAATTAGCCGATGTTGTGGCAGTGCCCGGCGATGTTTCGGAAATTGCCGAGGACATCGCGCGCGTCGCGCTCGAAAAATTCGGACGCGTCGATGTTCTGATCAACAACGCTTCGGAGCTCGGTCCGAGTCCGATGCCGGCGCTCATCGAGCATGCCTGGCAATCGCTGGAGCGGATTTTTCGAGTCAACGTGATCGCGCCGATCCATCTCGCCCAGCTCCTTCGCCCGCGAACGATCGTGAACATCACGTCCGATGCGGCGGTGAACTCCTATCCGCATTGGGGCGGCTACGGCGCGAGCAAGGCGGCGCTGGAGCATGTGTCGCGAACTCTCGACGCGGAGCTCGAAGACGTCCGCGTGCTGGTGATCGATCCGGGAGACATGAACACCGAGATGCATCGCCTCGCCGAACCGGGCGTCGATTTGTCGCGTCTCCCGTCGCCGGAGAACGTCGCGCCGAGAATCATGGAGATGATCGATGATGTTGAGGACAGCCAACCTCGACTTCGTGTTGCCGCCGGAGCTTGAGGCGCGTGAGCCGGCGGAGTTGCGTGGAAGCGGGCGCGATGACGTCCGGCTGATGGTTTCCGATCTTGCGAACGGCGACGTCGTGCACGCGCGCTTCCGCGATCTGCCGCAGTTTCTTCGGCCGGCCGATCTTCTCGTTCTCAACACGACCGCGACGCTGCCGGCAGCCCTTCGTGCGCGCCGTGAGAACGGCGAAGAGATCGCGCTGCATTATTCGACGTCGCTGCCGGGAGGGCTCGTTGTTGTGGAACCGCGGTGGGCCCCTCACCCCGGCCCTCTCCCGGCGGGAGAGGGAGAACTTCTCGCTCTTCCCGGCCGAGCGCGTGCTCGACTTCTCGTTCCCTATCGCGAATCGAAACGTCTCTGGATCGCACAGCTGACGTTAGGCGAGCCGCTGATCGACTATCTGCATCGCTACGGCGGGCCAATAACATATAAATATATCGTTAATAATTTTCCAATCGATGCCTATCAGAATGTCTACGCGCATGAGGAAGGGTCGGCGGAGATGCCGTCGGCTGGACGGGCATTCACGCGTCCGATGCTCGCATGCCTGCGCCGGAGCGGCGTCAACCTCGCGAAGCTGGTGCTTCACACAGGCGTTGCCAGCCTGGAGAATCACGAGCCGCCGTACGATGAGTGGTACGAAGTGCCGTTGCGCACTGCGAAACTCGTTCGCGCGACGAAGCGAACGGGCGGACGCGTTATCGCAGTCGGAACGACGGTCGTTCGCGCGCTGGAGAGCTCAGTCGATCGCGATGGCAATTCGATCGCGTCGCGCGGCTGGACAGACCTCGTGATCACTCCGGAGCGCGGCGTCCACATCGTCGACGGAATCCTCACCGGCTTGCACGAGCCGCGCGCAACGCATCTCGCGATGCTGCAGGCCATCGCCGGCCGCGAGCCAATCGAGAAGGCCTACGCCGCAGCGCTCGCCCACGGATATCTATGGCACGAGTTCGGAGATCTGCATCTCATCGTATGATCGCTCGCCGTGATTCTGGCAACCGCGGCGTTTGTGGCGCGTACCGTCACCGTTGATGGTGTTCCTCGCAAGTATCAGGTGTGGGTGCCGGCCGCCTACGACCGCACTCGCAAATGGCCGGCGATCCTCTTTCTTCACGGTTCGGGCGAGCGCGGCGACGACGGCGAAAAGCAGATCACCGTCGGCCTCGGCCGCGCGCTTCGCGACGGCAAAGTCGACGCGCAGGCGATCGTCGTCTTTCCACAATGTCCTGAGGGTCAGCGCTGGGTCGAAGCGACGCCGCGCAAGATCGCGATCGTGGCCCTCGATGCGGCCGAGCGCGAATTCGCGATCGATCGCGATCGCGTTGCGCTGACCGGGATGTCGATGGGTGGGGCGGGGGCGTGGATGCTGGCGGCGCGATATCCGAAGCGCTGGTCCGCTCTCGCGACAGTCTGCGCGTACATCCATCGTCCGCCTTCGGTCCCCGATCTCGACAATCCGACGACGGAAACCTACGACCAATTCGCGAAACGCGTTCCAAACATTCCGATCTGGATTTTTCACGGTTCTGACGATCCGGTCGTCCCGGTCACGGAGTCGCGCGAAATGGCGCGCGCGTTAGGTCCCAGGGCTGCCTACACCGAGTTCGCGCACACGGGTCATAACGCCTGGGATCCGGCATACACGCAGACGCATGTCGTCTCGTGGTTGGTGAGTCAGAGACGCCAGCGAAGACCCAGAGAGTAAATCACCGGGCTCAGATGCAACTTGAGGCTCGCATCTGCCGGACCTGACGACGGTCGATAGCCGATATAGCGCGCGTCGAGGCCGACACCGATTCGCGAGGTGACGGCGTACGCCAGTCCGGTATCCATCGCCCAGCCGACGCGGCTCTTGATGCGAACACGTCCGATGCCGGCGTTATCGAGGTCGGAGCTATGCAGGCTATCGCTGCGCACATACGCCAATCCGGCGCCGAGGTGCGGATCGAAGCGGCGGAAGTGGACGAGATGCCACTGAATCATTGCGGTGATGGGAATCATGCGCAGCCGGCCGACATCGAAGGCGTCAACACCGCCGACCCGCACCGTTCCATCGTGACGCACCGCGAATGCTGCGAGCTCGGTCGAGACTTGATTGCTGAAGAAATGGTTCCAGCTCGCGCCGATCGAATCACCACGATCGAAGTGGACTGACGATCCGCTGGTATTCGTCGTGCCGACGGTGCTGCTCCCGAACCAGACCGCGACATCGTTGGACTGCGCGCACAGCGGGAGGGCGATGAGGGCCAGGGCGACGATCGGGACGACATGCGATCGCATAGCGGCTCCTTGCGGCCCGCATTGTATGTCGATATAAGTGCTCCACTGCAAGGAGGCTTCGATGCATCGGTCCCTCGGCCTCGCCGTTGTCCTGTGTGCACTCTCTCTGTCGGCGCAAGATCTTCCGATCGGCCGCATGACAAAGCTCAGCGGCATGAATGCACCCGGAATGGTCATCCGCGAAGCAAACGGAATCCCGCACGTCTTCGCGCTCAACACCCACGATGCGTGGTTCCTCAATGGATGGCTGCACGCGCAGGACAGACTCTTTCAAATGGATACAAACCGGCGCATCGCAGGCGGAACGCTGGGCGAAGTGCTCGGCACGGCGGCGTTGTCGAACGACGTTCAGCTCCGCACGTTCGGAGTCCGCCGGGCGGCCGAGGCGACATTTCCGCTGTTAGGCGCGGACGCCCGCTCCGCGCTCGAAGCGTACAGCGCAGGAGTTAACGCCTACCTGCAAGCACATCCCGGTCAACTCCCTCCGGAGTATGCACTGCTCGGCATCAACTCCATTCCGCCGTGGACGCCGGTCGATTCGGTATCGATCGCGA
>QHVX01000234.1 GCA_003222375.1 Acidobacteriota bacterium | reverse complement strand
AGCGTGACTTTGCCGGTCGGCCGGTCCCAGATCCAGATCTTCTGAATGCCGCCGCTGACGCGGTAGTACTCCATCGAAGCCGCTTTGCCGGCGGTCGAAAGCGAAAAAGTGGCGACGATCGATCCGGCCCCGAGAATGATCCACAGGAGCTGCAGGAGCGTGCGACCAAAGTGATCCTTGATGTCGCGGATGCCGTCGAGGATCGATTCCAGAAGAATCATGCTTCCAGCTCGCCGGTGACGATGAGGCCGTCAACGATCTTGATGCGACGCCCGGTGCGCGAGGCGATCGTCGGATCGTGTGTCACGAGGATGATGGTCTCCTCGCCCGCCAGGTTCTCGAAGATGTCGATGATTTCAGAGCCGGTCTTCTGATCGAGATTTCCAGTCGGCTCGTCCGCGAGAACGAGTGAAGGGTTGTTGACGAGCGCGCGGGCGATCGCCACGCGCTGCCGCTGTCCGCCGGACAGCTCATTGGGCCGGTTCTTGTAGCGGTTGCCGAGGCCGACGCGGTCGAGAGCGGCCCTCGCGCGATCGCGCCGCTCGTCTCGCGGAAGTCCCGCGTAGAGCAGCGGAAGCTCCACATTCTTGAGAATCGTCGCCCGCGGCAGAAGATTGAACGTCTGGAAGACGAAGCCGATCTTCTGATTGCGGATGCGTGCAAGCTGCCGCGCGGAAAGCGTGGCGACATCTTCGCCGTCCAGCCAGTATTTCCCTTCGGTCGGCGAGTCGAGGCAGCCGATGATGTGCATCAGCGTCGATTTGCCGGAACCGGACGGACCGATGATGGAGACGAATTCGCCTTGCGCGATCGCACAGTCCACGCCGGCCAGTGCCTGGACTTCGTTCTCGCCGGCGTCGTAGACCTTGGTGACTCCTTCGAGCTGGATGAGAGCCTTCTCCGCCATAGGCTCCTCGATGTATTGAATTGCAACGCTCATGATTGCCTCTGTGTGCGGGCCGGCTTCAGCCGGCCGGCTAAAGCCGGCCCTCACACCTAATCATCGTTATCTTTCTTCTTGTCGTTCGGCAGCGTCGGATCTTCGAGCGCGATCTCCTCGCCTTTCTTCGATCCCTTGAGAATCTCGACGTGGGTGTTGTCCGAGAGGCCGGTGACGACCACGCGCTTCTCGAAGAATTTCTTCCACGCGTCCTTGTCGATCTTCCCCTCATCCTTCGGCTTCTTGCTCGCCTCGGCCATCGCCTTGGCGTCGAGCTTTTTCTTGACGTAGACAATTTCGCCGTCGTCACGCTGGAATACCGATTCCACCGGCACCGTCAGGACCTTGTCCTTCTTCTCGCCGATCATCTCGATGTTGGCGGTCATGCCGGAGCGCAGCTCGCGGCCCTGCGCATCGAGACGGACTTCGACGTCGAAGACATGGACCTTGTCTTCGATGCGCACTGCGGGCGCAATGCGATCGATGCGGCCGGCAAATGAGATCTTCGGATAGGCGTCGAGCGTGATCTTCACGGGCATGCCGACGCGGATCTTGCCGATGTCGACTTCGTTCACGCCCGCCTTCACGATCATCTTCGAGACATCCGCAACGGTGAACAGAATCGTGCCGGCGTTGAACGACGACACACCGGAGGTGATCGACTCGCCGATCTCGACGTTCTTGGTCAGAACGGTGCCGTCCATTGGGGCAACGACGTTCGAGCCCTGAAACTGCTCGGGCGACTGATTGATCGGGATGCCGCTCTTCTCGACGATGTTGTACTTTTCGTTCGACCGCTCCCACTCCTGCTTGGCGGAGAGATATTCGGTTTCGCTGTCGCGATGCTGCTTGATCGCGAGCAATCCCTGCAGGAACAGGCTGTGATCCTGTTCGTAGTTCTTCTTCGCGTTTTCGTATCGGATCTTCGACGACGTCAAGGCGTTCTTGGTGTCGGCGAGCGACTGCGCCTGATTGAGGTCCGGCTCGACGCGCGCCAGGATGTCGCCGCGCTTCACCTGATCGCCGTCGCGATGGAAGATCGAGACGACCTTTCCGGAGACGGCGCTTTTCACATCGACCTTTACTTCCGACTGAACGGTACCGACCTCGGTCACCTTCACCTGGATGTCCGCCACTTCGGCTTTGCCGACTTTGACGGGCAGCTTGGGAGGTTGATTGCCGTTCGCCCGGGCCTTCATCGCCACAAGAGCGATGATCATGACGACCGCCAGGCCGATGCCGGAGAAGATCGCGATTTTCTTTTTGCGCTTCGATGGACTCATTCCCGCTCCTGAAGTTAGGGTTTCAGCACCTATAACGCTTCAGGTGGCGAAAAGTTTCACCGAGCTACAGAGTCGCCAATTGCTCTTTCGGATAGGCCTGCGGGTTCACTTTCGGATGCGCCTGCGCGACGCGCCCTTTTTCATCGATCAAGTATGCGATGCGCTTCGCATACTCGTCCTTTGGCGACTCGGCAGCGCCGTATGCCATTCCGATCTTGTGATCGGTGTCGCAGAGCAACGGAAACGGAAAACCCTGCTTCTCCGCGAATTTGCGATTTTCCTCGACGGTGTCGAAGCTGGCGCCCAGAATCTGGACGTTTTTGGATTCGTAGTCTTTGATGAGATCGCGGAACTCGCGACCTTCCGCCGTTCAACCAGGTGTGCTGGCCTTGGGAAAGAACCACAGGACGACTTTCTTTCCGCGAAAGTCGCTGAGCTTCACGCGACGGCCGCGGTCATCGGTCGCCTCGAAATCGGGAGCGGGATCGCCGACTTTCAACATTGTTGGACCTCCTCGAAGAGAGCTGGTGAGATGGCGGACGATTCCGCGGACTGACACGCGCGTATTGTAAGTGCGATGGAACCTTCCCGCGTAGTCGCGGAGGCTTCGAAGTTTGTTGCGCCCGGCCGCGCGCTCGATCTGGCATGCGGCCGGGGGCGGAACGCGATCTTTCTGGCAGAACAAGGATGGTCGGTCGTCGGCGTTGATATCGCGCCCGCGGAGGGCCTCGATGTTCGCATCCTCGATCTGGAAACCAACGATCCTCTGTGGCGACCGCTCTTCGCAGAGGCGAGACGGCTTGTGCGCCCGGGTGGCGTCATCGTCAGTGCGATCCACACCGTGCGCTCGACGATGAATCCGAAATACACCGTCGCGATCGGCGAGCTGCGATCGTATTTCGCGGACTGGGAGATCCTCGTCGATCGCGAGGACGAGATTGCAGAGATCGTTACGCGGAAGACATGATGGTGCCAGGTCTGCTGTTGGCTGTTTTCTTCAGCCAGTAGAATCTCGCTACTCCTGGAAGAAAACAGCCAACAGCAGACCTGGCACCATCGGTTGTAAGATCCGGCGCCTATGAAGAGAACGGTGATCGCATTTGCCTTAGCACTTGTCGCGAGCCTCTCCTCCGCAGCCGACACCGACGACATCAAACGCGAGATCGCCAAACGGCACGACGAAGCCGTCAAGCGTCTGCAGGATTGGATCGCGTTGCCGTCGATCGCCGCCGAGAATCGCAATTACCCCGCCGGCGCTGATTACATGGCCAAGCTGGCGCGCGATGCCGGCTTCCAGCAGGCGACCGTCATCACCACCGACGGCAAACCGGGCGTCTACGCGACGCTCGACGCCGGCGCGAAGAAAACGGTCGGGCTGTACTTCATGTACGACGTCAAGCAGTTCGATCCAACGGAGTGGTCCTCACCGCCGCTCGAAGCGCGCCTGGTCGATAAGCCGGGCGTCGGCAAAGCGATCGTCGGCCGCGGCGCCGTCAATCAGAAGGGACCGGAAGCGGCGTTTCTCGCGGCGCTGCATGCGATTCGCGGCGCGGGCAAAAAGATGCCGGTCAACCTCGTGATGGTCGCCGAAGGCGAAGAAGAGATCGGATCGCCGCATATCGGTCAGATCGTTCGTCGACCGGAAGTCGAAGCCGCGCTGCGAAAAACGACCGGCGTATTCATGCCGTCAGCCTCACAAGACCTCGACGGCGTCGTCACCGTCTCCCTCGGCGCCAAAGGCGTGGTCGAGCTCGAGCTGGTATCCAGCGGCGAAAAATGGGGCCGCGGTCCGGCCAAAGACATCCATTCATCATTGAAGGCGATGGTCGACAGTCCTGCGTGGCACTTGATCCATGCCCTCGACACGCTCGTGTCGGCGGATGGCAACACGATCACGATCGACAACTATCCGCAGCCGCGTCCGATCAGCGCGGAAGAGAAATCGATGATCGCGGAGGCGTCGCGGCGGCGCAGCGAAGTGCAGGCGAAGAAATCTTTCAGCGTGCAGCACTGGATCGACGATCTTCCGTGGGAGCAGGCGAACGAGCGGCTCGAATCGCAGCCGACCGTGAACATCGAAGGCCTCGTCGGCGGCTACACCGGGCCGGGCGGCAAAACGATCCTTCCGCATCGCGCGGTAGCGAAGATCGACATGCGCCTCGTGCCTGACATGAAAGCCGCCGACGCCGCCGCTGCGCTGAGAGCGCACCTCGCGAAACGGGGATTCGGCGACATCGAAGTCAACGTCACCGGCGGATACGATCCGACGAGCACTTACGCGAGCGCGCCGCTGATCCAATCGCAGATCGCAGTGCTCAAGCGCAACGGAATCGATCCCGTGCTCTGGCCGCGCAATGCCGGCTCATATCCGGCCTATGTCTTCACAGATGCGCCGCTCAACCTCGCGGCCGGTCATTTCGGACTCGGCCACGGCAGCGGCGCGCACGCGCCAGACGAGTATTACGTGATCGATGCCGCGAATCCGAAGGTGCAGGGGTTCGATGGCGCGGTGATGTCGTTCGTCGATTACTTGTACGAGCTGGGAAAGTAGCGTCACAAGTAGCGCAGCACGAAGTCGATCAACTTCCGTTTGAATGCGGTGTACGGCGGATAGAGGAATTGGATTCCGCTGAAGCGCGTCGGCTGCTCGAGCACGCCCCGCGCATTTGAAAACGCTTCGAATCCGAATCGGCCGTGCGCCTTGCCGATGCCGCTCTGGCCGACGCCGCCAAACGGCAGATTGAGCTGATAGAAGTGAATGAGCGTGTCGTTGATGACGCTGCCGCCGGCGCGCGTTTCGCGAAGAACGCGATCGATGACGTCCCGCCGCCGGCTGAAGAGGTACAGCACCAGCGGTTTTTCTTTTTCATTGATGATGCGCAACGCTTCACGGATGTCGCGATAGGAAATGACCGGCAGCAGCGGCCCGAAGATCTCTTCCTGCATCGCCGGCGCGTCGCTCGGGAGGTTCTCCACGATTTTCAGTGGCGCCTGACGCCCCTCGACGTCGGCGCCGAGCCGGCGGATTCGCGCTGCGTGACGATCGTTGACCAGCAGCGCGCTCTCCCCCATCTCAGTGGCGCGCAGCTTCTCCATGAACGCCGAGTGGACGCTTTCATCGACCAGGACGTAGTCGGGAGCGATGCAGACCTGTCCCGAGTTCATCGACTTGCCCCATGCGATCTTTTTCGCCGCCTCGTCGAGATTGGCGGTGCGATCGACGATGGCCGGCGACTTCCCGCCTAACTCGAGCGTCACCGAGGTCAGGTGTTCCGCCGCCGCGCGCATCACGATCTTGCCGACCGCCGGACTTCCAGTGAAAAAAATGTGATCGAATTTTTTCTCGAGCAGCGCTTCCGCAACTTTCGCATCGCCCTCGATGACGGCGACTTCGTCCTCATCGAAGAGATCGCGGAGCATGCGCTGCATCAGCGCGCTCGCGTGCGGAGTCATCTCCGACGGTTTCAGAATCGCGCAATTTCCGGCCGCGATCGCCGAAACGAGTGGGCCGAGCGTCAGATTGATCGGAAAGTTCCACGGAGAAATGATCAGCACCACGCCTTTTGGCTGGTAGACGATCCGCGAGGTCGAGCCGAGAAGGATCAGAGGCGTCTCAACCTGTTGCGGCTCCATCCACGACCGCAGATGCCGTATCGCATGTCGCGCTTCGCCGACGACCGGCAGGATTTCGGACAGATCGACTTCCGCCGCGGGTTTCTGGTAATCCGCCCACAGCGCCTGGCGGATTTCGTCGCGGCGGGCGAGAAGCGCGTCGTGCAGCCGCCGTAATTTCGCGATGCGCTCGCGCGCCGTCGTGGTTGCGATCAGCGCGCGTCGGGATTGCTGTTTTTCGTAAATGTGATCGATGGCATCGAACGCCGTTGGGTAGGCGAAACGGGAATCGACCGACATGCGGTCGATTCTATGGGAAATCGATCTCGGCGATGTTTGCGAAGTTGAAGTAGTTGTAAACGCCGGTCGAGAGCTCGCGGCCCAGGAAATCGACCTCGTTGCCTTGGCAGCTGTCGTTGAAGTAGACCTGCGATTTCTCTCCGGTTTTCAGCTCGACGTTCAGCGTCATCACCGGACCGAGCGTGCAACACGCGCTGAAATTTACCGGTGTCGCGGGCCCGATGATCTTCGCGATCTCGCTTTTGCTCGGCGCGAATGTGGAGCTGTCCGGCTTACAGAAGTTGGCATTGTCGAAACGCACGTACCCGCTGAACGTGACGAGGAACGCGAACTGTGAGGTGCCGAGGTCGAGAATGTGCGTCTCGCCATTGGTGAGCTTCACAGTGACCGTCGGACGCGACTTCGTCAGCGTGAAATCGACCGTGGCATCCTTCGTCGGCGTAATCGGAACGGTGACACTTTCGAACGCGAAATCATCGATCGTGATCAGAGTCGTGCGGCCGCCGGGAACGGTGAGGGAGTACTTCCCATCGGGCGCGGTGCCGTTGCGATTCGAGTAGGACGTTCCGCTGTGCACGATCGCGCCCGCGACCGGTGCGCCATTCGCATCACGGACGACTCCCGAGATCGTGACGTTCTGAATGGGTGTGACGGCATGCTCCTTGTTGGCGGCGAAAAGGGGCGCACCGGCCACAAGCAGCGAGGCCGCGAGAGTCCGTGAAAAAGTCAAGATTTCCTCCAGAGCGTAGAAGTGGGGGCGCAATACTACACAGACGTACGGTCGCCGTCGACGTTTCGTCACTCTCAGGCGCGGCCGAGGATCTTGACGACCATCTTCGGACTCTTGGCCGCAATGCGGAGCAGCGCCTGAGCCGGCCCGTCGGGATGATGTTTGCCTTCTTCCCACGACTGCAGCGTGTTGACGCTGACGCCAATCATCATTGCGAATTCGGCCTGAGTCTGCTTCAGTTT
>QHVX01000232.1 GCA_003222375.1 Acidobacteriota bacterium | reverse complement strand
CATCCGTTCGGAAAGGTGCCGCCCTCTGTGCCGATCGCGCCTACCAGCGCGTTGAGAAGAAACAAGGCCCGCGCGACCTGCCAGCCGCCGAGGTTGCCGGAGGTGGCCGAGCGCCAGGTGTGGGTGCTGAGCCGCTTGCCAGCCGATGCGACGAGCTCCGCGACTTTTTCGATCGTCGCGGCCGCGATTCCCGATTCCTTCTCAGCGAACTCGAATGTGTAGGGCGCGTAAAGCTCGCGAAGCTTGCGCTCGAATTCTTCGAA
>QHVX01000233.1 GCA_003222375.1 Acidobacteriota bacterium | reverse complement strand
CGGCGGAAATGCCGTACGACGTCCCGAAGGGCGGACTTCTGTTCGCGCCGAATCGCCCCGACGTCCGGCTGATTCCGACCGATCTGATCGGTCGCGCCTACCGCCGCGCCATTCGCCGCGGAGCCAGGATCCTGGGGTACGGGCGGCCGCAGGGACACGAGCGACTTCGTGCCGCTGTCGCTTCGATGCTGGCGTCGACGCGCGGCATCGCAGCGACTGCCGACGATGTCTGCATCACGCGTGGAAGTCAGATGGCGCTGGCGCTGCTTGCACAATCGCTGTTGCGGCCCGGCGACATCGTGGCCGTCGAAGAGCTCACCTATCGCCCGGCGGCCGAAGTCTTTCGCATGCACGGCGCGAAAGTGGTTCCCATCGCGCTCGACGAGCACGGCATCAAGATCGAAGCGGTCGAAGAGCTGGCGGGAAAATTACGCGCGCTGCACGTGACACCCCATCATCAATTTCCGACCACTGTGACGTTGTCGGCGTCGCGGCGTCTTCGATTGCTCGAGCTGGCGCGCAAACACAAATTCGCGATCATCGAAGAAGATTACGATCACGAATTCCACTACGACGGACCGCCGGTGCTGCCGCTGGCTAGCGCCGATCGCTTCGGCGTCGTAGCGTACGCCGGGACGTTTTCGAAAGTCCTCGCACCGGCGCTTCGCACGGGCTACATCGTCGCGCCGCGGCCGCTGCTCAACAGCGTGATCGCCCATCGGCTGTACATCGACGTGCAGGGCGATCGAATTCTGGAATACGCGCTGGCCGAGTTGATGGAGGAAGGCGAAATCCAACGATGGATTCGGCGCACGCGGCGCGAATACAAAATGCGCCGCGACCTCCTCGCCAATGCCCTCCGGCGTCGCCTCGGCGACGCACTGACATTTTCGATCCCCGCCGGCGGCATCGGACTTTGGGTCAAGGCTGTCGATGGCATCGACATCGATGCCTGGGCGGAGCGCGCGCACAAGCGCGGCGTCGTGATGATCACCGCGAAGGGCTTCGCGCTCACGGGCCGCCCCCGCCCCTTCGCGCGCCTCGGCTTTGCCGCGCTCAACCGTCAGGAGCTCGCCGAAGCCGTACGCCGGCTCGCTTCCTCACTGGACTAGTCAGAGTCATCAAACTGGATCTTTTCAATAGTCCAGTACGGGCCGATGCTGTGTATGTGGTTCTCGGAATTTGCGGAAGTCTCCGCCGCGGGTCGTACAACCGGATGTTGCTTCGAGCGGCCGAGGTCGAGATCTACGACCTCGGCGCGATCCCGCTCTTCAACGAAGATATTGAACATGATGTCCCAGCCGTTGACGATCTGCGACAGCGCGTGGCGGCCGCCGACGGAATCCTCATCGCGACGCCGGAGTACAACTGGTCGATTCCCGGAGTCCTGAAGAACGCGATCGATTGGCTATCGCGGCCGCCGATGGAAGTGCTGGCGCGAAAGCGCATCGCCATCATCGGCGCGACGGGCGGAACGTGGGGCACGCGACTCTCGCAGGCGGCGCTGCGACAGGTGCTCACTGCGACGGAATCGATCGTGATGCCTGCGCCGGCGCTGTTCATCGCGCGAGCCGAGAACGTCTTCGATCGCGACGGCCGGCTGATCGACGCGCGCGTCGCGCAGCAGCTCGACGAAGTCCTGGCCGCGTTTCGCGTGTGGATCGATGCTTGAGTTTGTCCTGGCCGTCATCGTCCTCGTTCTCATTCCCGGGCCGAACACGGTCATCATCCTCGCGCAGACGCTGGGGGGCGGGCGGCGGGCGGGATTCGCGACGGTCGCGGGCGTCGAGCTGGGCACCGTCGTGCACACGATGGCGGCCGCGCTCGGATTTTCAGCGCTGCTGTCGACGTCGCCGGTGGCGTTCTCAGTTGTCAAATTCGCGGGCGTGATCTATCTCGCGATCGTCGGCGTGCGGACGATGTTCAGCCCGGCGCCGGCTGTCGGGCAGGCTGAAGCCCGCCCCTACACTGCCTTTCGCAGAGCCTTCATCACGAATGTTTTGAATCCGAAGGTGGCCGTTTTCTTTCTCGCGTTCCTGCCGCAGTTTGTCAGGCCGGAGCGCGGCCACGTTTTCCTGCAGTTCGTCATGCTCGGACTGATCGTCTCGGCGGTCGGGATCGTCAACGGATTGATTCTGGTCTTTGCTGCTTTCTCGTTTCAGATCGACAGAAGAATCATCGGCGCGATCCTCATCGCGTTGGCAGTGATCCTCGCGTTGAAGTAAGCCGGTACACCTCGCGCGACGGTTTGAGCGGACGCATCATCCAGTATGGCCGGCGCGTGCCGTCGGGCGAATGCGTCGATGCCGGCCGCGTCCTGGCCATCCATTCTTTGTAGGCCTCGCGAGATTTTGCGACGTCGACCGAAACGTCGCCATACTGATCGCTCGGATCGGGCTTCCGAATGCGGACCGCCTGATGCCAGCAATGCATGCCGGAGATCGGATCGGGTTGCACCGCGAAGGTGAGGTTCTGATGCACGCCGGCGTCGGTCCACCAGATGCGCTCCGTGTCGGCGTCGCGCGACTGATAAGGCTGAACGCCGGTCTCGCGACGCAGGAGCCATCGCGTGCCATCGCGATCGAGCTTGACGGTCGACATCATCTGCCGCTGTCCGTGCTCGGCAGTCTTCCAGCGGCCCATGTGATGGCTGCACGCCACCACGCCCGGCCGAATGCCTTCAGTGACCCAGGCCTTGACGATGAAGTGGCCGATGCGGGTCTCGACGCGAATGAGCTCGCCGTTGCCGACGCCGATGCGTTTCGCGTCGATGGGATGGATCCACAGCGGATTCGTGTGCGCGATCTCGTCGAGCCATTTTGAATTCGCGCTGCGCGTATGGATCTGCACCGGCAGGCGAAAGGTCGGAATGAGCGGCATCTCGCCCGGCTGCAAATTTTCGGGATGTACGTGGCTGCGCGTGTATCCGGGGGTCGCCATCTCCGGCCATCCCCAATCGGCGAGCGTCTTCGAGTAGAACTCGAGTCGCCCGCTGGGCGTTGGAAATCCGCGCCTGACGACGCCGTCAATCTGCACCCCGATCGCCCGTCGTCCCTCGGCATCGCCCTCCGGCGACGGTGTCGCGACGACGTTCATCGCATCCTGTTTCGGCGAGCGCGTGAAGACGCGCCCGTGCGCATCGGTGTTCACGTCGGCGAGCTCGGATTGCGGAACGACTTCCTCATGCACTGCGCCGACGTTGCGCTTCACTTCGAACGCGCCGCGCCGTCGCATCCAATCGAGTGGCGTCGTTCCATCCTGCGCCGCTCTTTCGGGGAG
This sequence comes from Acidobacteriota bacterium, assembly GCA_003222375.1. Lineage (GTDB taxonomy): Bacteria > Acidobacteriota > Thermoanaerobaculia > Gp7-AA8 > Gp7-AA8 > Gp7-AA10. The sequence goes on along the minus strand of QHVX01000233.1, from coordinate 373 downwards.
CCCCGGCACAGAATGTTCAAATATATGTGCATAATATTCGTCTATATTTAATTTCGTGCCGGGATTCTTCTTCGATTCGAACCATTTGCGAATTCCGAGCTTGCCATCGGGATCGACCCGCCACGACACCTCGATCCAGAATTCGTTCTCCTCCCACACCTCGCCCGGATTCACTTCGCGTGTGTCTTTGACGTGCGTGCCGAGGCGCTCTTTGACGGCGCGCATGATGGGCTGACGGAATCCGATCCATTGCGCGTCGTGGGTCTCGTACGAATGCAGATCGTGGCGCTCCGATCCGATGCCGACCGGCAGGATGTAATCGGCGAAGTAGGCGGTCTCGCTCCATGTCGGCGTGAGCGCGACGTGAAGTCCG
>QHVX01000231.1:1503-5519 GCA_003222375.1 Acidobacteriota bacterium | reverse complement strand
GCAGCGTCTTCACCGACGCGATGCCGAGGTCGCGGATGTCGTCGTCGGATTCGCTGCCATGGAGCTGCGCCAGATCGAATCCGACCAGCGCCTGGATCTCGCGGATGTAATCCTTGGAAGAGTCGCGGAAGACGCCGACGATCTTCGGCCGTTTTTCTCTTTCCTTCAAACGCGCCGCAATGGCGGCCGCCGTTTCCGGCTCGACGAAACGCGGTGACGACGGAACGAAGATGAAGCCGACGAAGTCGGCGCCCTGTTCGGCGCAGAAGAGCGCATCACTATCGCGCGTCAGACCGCAGATTTTGATCTTCGTCATGCGAGGAGTGCCCGGACCGCCGCGGCGCGGTCATTCTGCCGCAACAGCGATTCTCCCACCAAGAAGGCCGTGAATCCGGCGTTGCGCAGCCGCTCGACATCCTCGCGGGTTTTGATTCCGCTCTCGGCAACCTTGATCACGCCTGTCGGGATTCGCCCAGCGAGTCGCTCGGCAGTCCGAAGGTTGACGTCGAAATCGCGAAGATTGCGATTGTTGACGCCGATGATGCGCGCGCCGCCGTCGATGGCGCGCTCGAGCTCGCGCCCGTCGTGCACTTCCACGAGACCATCGCAACCGAAATCGTCGAGGATCTCGATTGCTTCGCGAATGCGCTCGCTGTCGAGCAGCGATGCCAGCAACAGGATCGCGTTCGCGCCGGCAGAAATGCCGCACAGAAGCTGTCGCTGGTCGATGATGAAGTCTTTCATCAGCACCGGCAGCCCCGAGGCCCTGGCGGCGCGCGCGAGCCAGTCGTGCGATCCGTGAAAAAAATCCGGCTCGGTCACGATCGAGATCGCCGATGCGCCGCCTTGTGCGTATTCGCGCGCGATGGCGTCGACGTCCGGGTTCTCGATGATCGAACCTGCAGACGGAGATGCGGACTTGATCTCCGCGATGATGGCGGTCTTTTTTTGCGCGAGCGCGTTCGAAAACGCGAAGGGCTGCGCGGCACGCTGCGGACATGCCGGCGCGAGATTCTTCACTCGCGCGCGCGTGCGCGCGACGATGCTTTCCAGAAAATCGTTCATGCAACTTCTCGCGAGACAGCGATGAGATCGTCGAGCTTTCGCGTCGCTTCGCCGGATTTGATCGCCTCGCGCGCCAGCGAAACACCGTCGCGAATGGTCGGCGCGATTCCCGCGACGTACAGCGCTGCTCCGGCGTTGGCAACGACGATGTCGGCCCGCGCGCCCCCTTCGCCCGACAGAATCGCCCGCGCGATGCCGGCATTCTGCCGCGCATCGCCGCCGGCAATGTTATCGATGGGATGCTGGCGCACGCCAACGCTTTCGGGCGTGAGATCGAATGTTCGAATCTCTCCGTTGCGAACTTCGGCAACCCGCGTCGGCGCGGATACCGAAATTTCGTCGAGACCATCGCGGCTGTGCACGACCATCGCGTGCTGGCTGCCCAGTGCAAGGAGAACGCGCGCCAGCACATCGACAAGATGATCCGCGTAAACGCCGAGAACCTGTCGCTTCGCGAAGGCCGGATTGGTCAGCGGCCCGAGGACATTGAAGATGGTGCGAACGCCGAGCTCGCGACGCACGCCCATCACAGCGCCCATCGCGGGATGCAGTTTCGGCGCGAAGAGAAACGAAATGCCGGTCCTGCGCAGCACTTCGCTCATGCGTGCGGCATCGAGATCGATCGCGACACCGAGCTCGCTCAACAGATCCGCACTGCCGCATGACGACGACACGGCACGATTGCCGTGCTTCGCCACCATTGCGCCGGCGCCGGCTGCCACGATCGCGGCAACCGTCGAGATGTTGAATGTCCCGCGCCCATCGCCGCCAGTGCCGCAGGTGTCGATGACATCGGCGCCGTTGGTCTGCAGCGGCGTCACGCGCTCGCGCATCGCCATGGCAGCGCCTGTGATCTCCTCCGCGCTTTCGCCTTTCATGCGGAGGGCGATCAGAAAAGCGCTCTTCTGCACGTCGGTGGCTTTCCCATCCATCACGTAGCCGAAGACGTCGTACATCTCCGTGCGCTCGAGGTCCTGCCGGTCGACGAGTTTCTTGATGGCCGCCGCAATCATCCGCGCGCCTCGGAAAGAAAATTCTCGATGATGCGATCGCCGCATTCGGTGCCGTACGACTCCGGATGAAATTGAAGTCCGAGGACCGGCCGCTTCTTATGCGAGACTGCCATCACCGCGCGCTCGGCCGTTTCGGCATCGATGACGAGCTCCGACGGAATCGAATCGCGGTGAATGACCAGCGAGTGATAGCGCGCCGTTCGCATCGGCCGGGGACAACCGGCGAACAATCGTTTGTTGGCGTGATGCACTTCGGTCACTTTTCCATGGACCGGCACCGCACCGCGAACGACGCGTCCGCCGAAAGCCTCGCCGATCGCCTGATGGCCGAGACAAACGCCGAGTAGCGGAATTTCTTCATTGATGCGAATGAGATCGACGATCCGGCCGGCGCGGGCGGGAGTTCCCGGACCGGGCGAGATCACGATGGCGCGCGGCTTCTCGGCGATCAGCGCAGCCGGATCGAACGCGTCGTTGCGAATGACACGCACTGCATCGCCGGCGATCCGTTCGATTTGTTGCACCAGGTTGTAAGTGAAGGAGTCGTAGTTGTCGATGACGACGATCGGGCTAAGCGAGCCAAAGACGGTCTCGGGAGCTCATGGTGCAAAAAGGGTATCACAGTGGTGGCTTCGCAGTGCCCGTCAGCGGTGAGGTGTTCGTCGCCGCCGGCGGAATGCTCGTGTTCGTGATCGGCGGCGGCTGCGTGCTTTGGGGTGGCGGTGGCGGCGGTGGAGGTGCGGCGGGCGGGGGTTGCGGTACGGGTGTCGGAGCTGGCATCGGCGGCAGTGCAGCCGTGTCGGTCGGCACGGTCCCGGTCGTATCGAGCGCGATCGGATTTCCGAACTGATCGACCGGCGAAAGCGGTGGAGCTTGCGGGCTGTGCAGCGGACACAGATTCTCGGGCTGCGTGCCGTCCTTGAATACCTCCTGAATGACGACATTTTGCGGACAGAGCGATGTGCTCAGACCGCCGCTGGTCTCGTCGATCGAGGCAAACGAAATCCCCTGAGGAACCGGAAAGTCGATGTTGGCCTGACGCGCGGTTTCCGCGAGCATGAAGCGCGTCCAGATCGGCACCGCTCCCTCGCCGCCGGAGAGTCCGACCGGCGAGTTGTCATCAAATCCGATCCACGTCAGGGCCAGAGTCCGCGGTGTGAATCCGATGAACCATGCGTCGCGCTTGTCGTTCGTCGTTCCGGTTTTGCCGGCAGCGATGAGATGAAAACCCATCGATCGCGCGACGGCTGCCGTTCCGCGGTCTAACACGCCCTTCATCGCGTCGGTGAGGATGTACATGTCGCGCGCCGGAAAAACGCCGACCGGCTGCACGGCGTCACCGGCCGACACGACGCGGCCGCGATCGTCGGTGACGAAGCGAATTGTCCGCAGGGGCATCCGCGATCCCATTCGCGCGATGGTCGAGAAGGCGTCGGCCATCTCGATCGGGGGAATGTCGACGGCGCCGAGGAGCATGGCAGGGTTGTCGGCGATGTCGATGAGAACGCCGAGCGTATGCATGGTCCGGATGACCGCCGGCACGCCGGACGCCAGGCCGATGCGCACCGACGCGGAGTTCATCGACTGCTCGAGCGCTTCGCGCACCGTCACCGTGCCGTGGTAGCGATCCTCGTAATTGCGCGGCGACCAGTCGGCGGCGAATCGCCGCTTGAGCACGAAGCGCGTATCGCTGACCAGCGTCGCCTGGGTGATGTTCTGCTGCGAAAGACTGGGCTCGAACGCCGTCGCGTAAACGAACGGCTTGATGAGTGATCCGATCTGGCGCTTCGCATTCGTCGCGCGGTTGAATTGACTGAAATCGTAATTGCGCCCGCCGATCAGCGCCCGGATCTCGCCCGCCGGAACGTCGACCATGATCATTGCGCCCTGCAGCGGATTTGAACGGCGCCGCAGGTAGCGACTGCTTCGCTCGAGCGA
>QHVX01000231.1:0-1489 GCA_003222375.1 Acidobacteriota bacterium | reverse complement strand
CCGTGTCCTGCGCGTTCAGATCGATTGCGGTATAGATCTGAAGGCCGCGTCCTTTGACATCCTTCACGCCATAGTCGCGCGACATTTCCTGCAACACGCGATCGACGTAGAACGGAATCGAGGACAGCCCGCTCTTCTGACGGAATGGTTTTTTCGGAAGCGGCGTCGCGAGCGCTTTTTCGTACGTTTGCTGATCGATCTTTCGGTTGTCGAGCATCAGCTTCAAAACCAGGTTTCGGCGCTGCTGCGCAAGATCGGGGCGGACGAACGGCGAATAGTTGTTCGGACTCTTGATCATCCCCGCCAGCAGCGCCGCCTCGGCCACGCTGATTTCAGAAACGGGCTTGCCGAAGTAGTAATGCGCGGCCTCGCCGACGCCGATGATCGAGATCGATCGATTGCGGCCGAGGTAGATGTCGTTGAGGTAGGCCTCCAGGATTTCCTGTTTCGTGTACTTCGCGTCGAGGATCACCGCCATGAACGCCTCGACGATCTTTCGCTTCATCGTCCGCTCGGGCGTGAGGTAGTAGTTCTTCACGAGCTGCTGCGTGAGCGTCGATGCGCCTTCGGTGACGCCGTGCGCGCGGAGATTGCGAAAGCCTGCGCGCATGATGCCCAGCGGATCGACTCCCGGGTGATGCCAGAACCGCACGTCCTCGGTCACGATGACCGCGTCTTGAACGTGCTGCGGTACCTGATTGAGTGTGACCGGCCGCCGGTTTTCCAATTGATCGCTGAGGATCGACGTCAGCAGCTCCGGCTCGAGCGCCGCTTTGTCGAGCGCGTGTCCATCCTTGAGCGAGAAGACTTTTTCGATCGAGCCGCGGTCAAAGGTGACGCGAATGGGTTGCGCCTCGAATTTGCCGCTCGGATGCGTGAACTCGCGCGTGTAGATGTAGATCTCGCCGCGTTTCGCAGCGTAATCGCCACTTTGCGCGACCGATTGCACCTGGCGGTAGCCGAGGCGATCGAGTTTTTCGAGGAGGTCGTCGTCAGAGATCGCGCCGCCCGGCTGCAGCACCGAATAATCGGCATACACGCGAGTCGGAAGCGAGAGCCGGCGTATCTCGAATTTCCCGACCGACTCCTTGTAAACGTAGAGCGTGAGAAGCGCGAACAGAACCAGGAACGCGACCACGACGATCGAAATCGTCTGAAAGATGATCCTCCGGGATGGCATCACTGCGCGACAATTGCAAGGTTCCGTCCACTTCTCCGGTCGCGCCGGTAGGAGTGAAAGAGAGGTTGCGAGGTCTCGTGGTTGCTCGGTCTCGGGGTGGAGGACCGCGAGACTTCGGAACCTCGTAACCGCGAGACCTCATCGCCACACCGCGTGCACAGCCCCGTATCGACGATGGTCCCGATTCCAGCGCCGCCAAGGATCGACTGCGTGAACGCGATGATGTCGGCGTGCGGTTTGGCGCCGAGCGATCGGTCGACGAAGCGAGAATCGAACTGCGTCGCGACTTCCTCGCCCACTTCGAAACAG
>QHVX01000230.1 GCA_003222375.1 Acidobacteriota bacterium | reverse complement strand
TTGTCTGATCCCGCCTCCGGATATAAGTTCGAATCCAAAAGGAGCAGAACATGCGATCACGGATATGGGGCCTGTTAGTTCTTTTGGTCGTATCAGCGGCTGCCGTTCCATACTCTTCAGGACAGGGGTTTTCGAACTGGTCCACACCGGTTAACATCACGCCGCTCAACACAGGCGGCTTTGAAGGGTGAGTGTTCGTCACAGAGACTGGTCTGAGTCTCTATTTCGCGTCCGATCGTTCGGGTGGGCAGGGTGGGCTCGACATCTACGTCTCTCATCGAAACAGCATCAACGACCCGTGGGGTGCACCGCAGAATCTCGGCACCACGATCAACAGCACAGCCGATGACCATTGCTCGTTCGTGACTCCCGATGGCCATCAGCTCTTTTTCGTCAGCAGCCGTGATGGCGGTCAGGGCATGGGCGACTTCTACGTGTCCTTCCGCGCGAACACGCAGGACGATTCTGCGTGGAGCACGCCGCAAAACGTGACCGAGCTCAATTCGTCGTCCGACGAATTCAGCCCCACTCCGTTTCGAGATCCTCGAACAGGCAGGCTCACGATCTTCTTCAACTCGAATCGGCCCGGCGGATTGGGCGGATACGACATTTACACCGCGACGGAACAAAGTAACGGCAAGTTCTCGACGCCGACGATGGTGGCCGAACTGAGCAGTCCGCAAAACGATCAATTTCCAATGATTAACCCCGGTGGATTGGAAATCATCCTGCGTTCCGATCGCCCCGGAGGCCTCGGCGGATTTGATTTCTGGATGTCCGACCGGGCAACGCTCTCCGACACCTGGTCACCGCCGAGGAACATCGGAGCGCCGATCAATACGTCGGTCGCGGAGCAACGGCCCAGCATCTATGCCGGCGGAACGCGGCTGGCGTTCGCGGCCAACAATCGGCCGGGCGGCGTTGGCGGCCTCGATTTGTGGGAATCCACAAGAACGAGGACGAGCGCCATTCCCGTTGTCGGATCCGTCACCGGATTTTCAGGAACGGTCTTCAAGACCTCGGGTCAGATCAGCAACGCCACGGGCAGTACGATTTCCGGCAATCTTGTTTTTCATCCAGCAGGCGCATCGCCCTCATCGAGCGATCCCACGATCGCCTACACCCTCAATCCGTTCGAGACGCGTACGTTCGCCGATCTGATGTCGGCGTTCGGAACGAGCGGTCTCGGCTGGCTGGAAATTGTGCCGGCGACGGGCCTCGCGCCCGCGGCATTGATGACTATTCAGGATGGCGGTGTCGTGACGGTGCCGGGCGTCGCGGACAGCAACATCATCAGGCAGGGAACTCATGCTGTCCTCGTCACACCGTCCGACGTGAATCAGTTCCGAATGAATATCGGAGTGCGCACATTCGACAATGGCGCGGCGATGACGATCACCGTCTACGACGCAGCCGGCAATTTGGTGCGAAGCAACACGCGATCGTTTCCGGCGAACTATTTCGCGCAGTTCGGAGCGGCGGATCTCGCCGGCGGACCGATTGCCGCGCGCCAAACGCTTGTCTTCTCGGTCGATTCCGGCAGCGCGGTCATCTACGGGTCCACCGTCGCAAATGGTGGCGGCGGCTCCACACTGCAAATGGCACAGCGGATCGAGCCCTAACAGGTGGCGCGGCGCGCGGATCGCTTCTCGCGCCGCGCTATCATTCGAACACGCAATCAGGCGATCGGTTAGCTCATTACGAGGTGCTCGCCCCGCTGGGTGCCGGCGGCATGGGCGAGGTCTACCGCGCGCGCGACACCCTCCTCGGCCGTGACGTGGCGATCAAAATCATCTCGCGCACGGACGCCGCGTCGCAGCGCCGGTTCGAGCAGGAGGCGCGGGGAACCGCGGTGTCCCACTCGCGCATCGTCAAGCGCGATCTGATGCACCTGATTGCGTGCCTCGGCGAGCTTGGCGATCGTGCGCATCAGCGTCTCGCGCGTCAGCGAGCGCTTTTTTGGAGAGACGTCATTTATTTCAAGCTAGGGAAGAGGAAAGACTTATGGTGGAGCTGAACGGGCTCGAACCGTCGACCTCCTGAGTGCGATTCAGGCGTTTGTCTCCAGACATCTGCGGACACCTCCAGACGCCAGATTTTACCGCCGTCTGGATTCGTCTGGACTCATCTGGAGACGGTGAACTAGACGAAAATTAGACACCGGTTTCCAGGCTGCGTAGCATGTCGTCATGAGCCGCGAGACCATTCTGAAGCTGGTCAAAGTGAACCATGATCGGTTGCGCAAACTCGGCGTTCGCGAACTCGGCTCGTTCGGTTCTTATGCGCGAGGAGATGCTCGTCCCGATAGCGATGTCGATTTCTTCGTAGACCACGAGGAGAAATCTTTTGATCGCTACATGATGCTCGGGCATGCATGGCCTGCTGCGAATTCCATCACCTTTCGTGTCGCCGTGCATCGTTCTCAGCATCAGCGCGCTTTATCCAAAAGTATCGACCAATACGTTGGTCCAATCGTCCAATGGACGATTCGGCTCCACGCTTGATGTCAGTATGAATCGGAGACGCGCGCAATCAAGGTTCTCGGGACAGTCGGACTCTTGATGCGTCTGAATCGAACCGGAGCGAGCTCAATGAATACCGAGCAGCGATTGAAAGAACTTCGCATCAAGCTGCCGACGCCGCCTGAGCCGTTCGGCGCCTATGTGGAAGCGGTACAGACGGGCAATCTGCTTTTTCTGAGTGGGATGCTTCCCACGGAAGGCCACGCGGCGAAATTCGTCGGACGCGTCGGAGCGGAGCTCGACGTGGAAGCGGGACGCGAGGCAGCTCACCTTGCCGCGCTCAATGTGCTCGCTGTCGCGCGAAAATATTTGGGATCGCTCGACAAAGTGAAGCGCGTCGTTCGTCTGGGCGTGTCGGTGGCCACCTCCGGAGATGTCCGCGATCAACCGAAAGTCGCCGACGCCGCTTCGGAGTTGCTGCAAAACGTTTTCGGAAAAGACAAGAGCCCTTGCCGCCTCGTGTACGGCGTCGCAAGCCTTCCGCTCGGCACGCCGGTCGAGTTGGAAGTCATTTTCGAGGTGGCGCAGTGAAACAGGTGGCGATGCTTATGATGGTCACATCACTACAACACGCAACTTCTTATCGCACGATGCAAATCGATGGGGTCTCCCTCTTTTACAGCGAAGCCGGCCCGAAAAACGCGCCAACGATCCTCCTTCTGCACGGACTTCCCTCTTCATCGCGGATGTTCGAGCCGCTCTTCGCGCGACTCTCCGATCGCTATCACCTGGTCGCGCCCGATTACCCGGGCTTCGGACACAGCGACTGGCCGGATCCGAAAAAGTTCGCGTACACGTTCGATCACTACGCCGAGATCATGAATCACTTCACCGAAGCGCTCGCCCTGTCGCGCTACACGTTGTACATGCAGGATTACGGCGGCCCCGTAGGTTTTCGCATGGCCCTCGCGCACCCCGAACGAATCGAAGCTCTCATCGTCCAGGATGCCGTCGCGCACAACGAGGGGCTTGGCGCGAATTGGAAAACGCGGCGCGCGTTTTGGGCGGATCGCGCCGGCAACGAAACGGCGCTTCGCACAAATCTCCTGTCGCTGGCAACGACGCGAACGCGCCATGTCGGGAACGATCCGAACGTCGAACGCTATGACCCGGATCTCTGGACCGATGAATTCAGGGCAGGCCGACATTCAAAGCGATCTCTTTTACGACTACCGCACGAACGTCGACGCCTACCCCAAATGGCAGGCGTGGATGCGCGAGAAGCAGCCACACCTTCTCGTCCTATGGGGCAAGCACGATCTGTCTTTCGAGCTCACGGAGCCGGAGGCCTATCGACGCGATGTGCCGAAGGCCGAAGTGCACGTCCTCGACGCCGGCCACTTCGCGCTCGACACCGCGGCCGATGAGATCGCGCAGCTCGTGCGCGCCTTCATGAAATGACAAACCGATTCGAAAGTATCGACCACACGTTCGTTCAATAGCTTCCGCGCGAAATCGCCTCTATGTTTGTACGCAGATTTACCTTCGGAACGACACGAGATGGGAACGGTCGTCATGAACAGATTTAACGGCTCGTCGATGGTGCGGCTGCCGACGGAAAAGCCTATGCGAACAAATTCACGGGGAAGTATTCACACCGAATCTTGAACGGTATCGGTCACAACGTTCCTCAGGAAGCGCCGCAGGCCTTCGCTCAGGCCGTCGTCGATGTCGAGAGGTACATCAGATGACACGGACAATCATGAAAGAATTCTCGCATTCACTCTTCTCACCCTCGCCTCGGGCGCTTATGGAGCTTCGACAAAAACGTCGATCGTCCTTATCCACGGAGCATTCGCGGACGCCAGCAGTTGGTCGAAAGTCATCCCGATTCTGGAGCGCGACAGCTACTACGTCATCGCCGTACAAATCCCGCTCACTCTCTCGCCGATGATCTCGCGACGACGAAGCGCGTCATCTACGCTGAAAAGAGTCCGGTTGTCCTCGTCGGACATTCCTATGGCGGCGTCGTTAACACCGGCGCGTCGGCCGGGGCCGTTCACTTCTCCAAGATTGCCGAAAAGAGCAACTTGAAAATCTCGCCGTTCGCGAAGATGGAGTGACATACGGTACGCCGACGTGCATCTGGTCTGTCGTTGTCGATGACGCCCTCTACGTGCGCGCGTTCGGCAGAAATCAAGTCGGTATCAAGCGGCGATGCAGCAGAAGGCCGGACGGATCACTTCGGCCGGCATCACGAAGAGAGTCAGCTTCGACCCGGTCGAGGAGCGATCAACGATCGCATCGACGACGCCAACTGTGCAAAGTACAGCAGGAGCAAGGATCTCGAGCCGATAATCGGCAGACGCGCGAGGTCAGCCACATTCAAAGTCATGCCGCGCAAGTAAAGAAGCCGTTCAGGCCGCCTGGCTGATGCCTGCGGGGTTCGAGTGCCCTACTTCGTTCGGACGGAGTCGATGATCGTTTTCGCGCTCACCGCGCTGTAGCCGGCGACCATCGCTTCGATAATCGTGATGTCTTCGATGCCGCGACTCGTCGCGAACCGGAAACTGGTGTGTCGCGTTGTTTTGTTGCTGGTCGTATTGAGGAAATCGATCACGACGAAGCAGCCTCGCACTTTTCCGTTGTCGTAAACGCGATTCTCGACCTCCGCTGGCCGAACGTCTGCCGACGTGAAACTTCGAAACGACCGACAGTACTCAGGACTGATCGTGGCCGGCGGGTAGATCTGTTCAAGCAAATCGCCGGTCGCGCCGCGATAGCTGTTGAAGTCTTGTTTTTTCCAGTCCGGCGGCAGCCTGTACTCGAACGTGCTCCCGACGCTGGTCACGTGTTGCCAATCGGCCGGCGATTTCCTCGGAGCGTCTTCAGGCAGGGAGTTGTCTCCTGACTTCTGCAACGGCGGTTTGACCATTCGTTGAAACCTGTCGTTTGCGAGTGCATTGGCAGCGTCCGCCTCGGCGAGCAGTTTGCTTTTTACTTCTGGATCGCTCTCGAGCTTTGCCTGTTCGCGCAGCAGGAGACTGCGCCACGTCATCGCCGCTGCCAATCCGGGCTCCAATGCTTCGCCGCGATCGACTTCGGCGAGGCCGTGCTGGATGCGCTTCCGTTTCTCCGCCTGATCGAGAGTGGTGTCTTTGGCAATGACGTTGTACTCCGCAAATGCGAGTGACAAATGCCGCCTCGCATTGTTCGGGTCGAGCGCGCTCGCTTTCTCCAGATCCGCGGCCGAGGCTGCGTACCGGTGATTACGCTCGTGGAGCTTGCCGAGCGTCGCATAAACATCGGCATCGTCTGGACGCGTTCGAATGAACGGTTCGATCACCGATTCGTACTCAGGCGTGTCGAGAAGAAGGGCGAGTTTCTTCGCCGCCTCCCAATCTGCCGGACGGAGCTTCAAAAATTGCCGAAGCGCCGCGCGCTTTTTCTCCGCGAGGATCTTATCGCGCGACTCGACGAACGGAAATGCATACGTGTCGATCGCTTCGAGATTGGCCGCGTTGGGATCGGCGTCCACCGCTTCCATGTACGCGTCGAGAGCGCCCGGATTGTCACCTCTGCGATGCAGTGCGTCTGCTCGCTTGAGCAGCGTTCGCGCAGTCGGCTTCAATGTGTCGCGAGACGTCGGACCCGCGACCGTGGCCGGCAGGACCAGGATGAATACCAGCGCGATCGCGCTTCGTCGCATGGCCATACCTCCCTTGATTTGTGTAATGGCGAATCATACGCGGTGTGACAGAACGGCGCCGCGGTGTTTTGGGAAAGCTGTTGCTCCAGATGGAATCGAACCAGCGGCCCTCAGCTCCGGAGGCCGACCGCCAATCGCTCCGCAGCGGTCATGTCGCGTCTGCTCAATCGAAGCGGTGACCTCCTGAAATCGAGCCGAAAAATTTCCCGCAACTCGTTGAGAGTCGTCGGGCGATTCGCCGGAACTAGAGGCGAAACTAGATGTGATGTCTCAACACGTTGTTCATTGAAAAAAGTTGTCCATCCGGGCGACTTCGGCGAATCTGAAAGCCTTCAAAACGAACAGATCGCACGGAGGAGCCAAGATGGACGTGCACAAGAATGCGCGAAGTTGTCCTGCGAGTCGAGCCCTGCTGGTGGAACGAGTGCTCGAGCAAGGGTGGTCGGTGGCCGCCGCCGCTGAAGCCATTGGCGTGAGCAGGCGGACGGGATGGAAGTGGCTGAGTCGGTATCGTACCGAAGGAGCCGAAGGGTTGCGGGATCGTTCGTCGCGACCGCGCCGCGTGCGTCGGATTGGCAAGCGCCTCTACAAACGGATCGTCGATCTGCGGCATCGTCGGTTGACCTGCCGACGAATCGGTCTCTTGGTGGGTCGCAGTCGCGCGACCGTGGCGCGAGTGGTTGGAAGGGTTGGTTTGTCGCGCTTGCGCAATCTGGATCCAGTGCCGCCTGTGCAACGCTACGAGCGAAGCCGGCCGGGGGAACTGCTGCACATCGATATCAAGAAGCTTGGACGTATCGAACGAGTCGGTCACCGGGTCACCGGCGATAGGAGAGGACCGCATTTGGCTGCTGGATGGGAGTTCGCCTATGTGTGCGTCGACGACGCCTCGCGGATTGCGTACGCCGAAGTTCTTCATGACCAGGGCAAAGCCACAGCGGTTGCATTTCTGCGGCGAACGGTGCAGTGGTTTCAAAATATGGGAGTGATAGCTGAACGAGTCATGACCGACAACGGCGGTTGTTTTGTCTCGCGGATGTTCCGAGCGGCCTGCGCGTCGCTCGAGTTGCGACACTTGCGCACCAAGCCGTATACACCGCGCACTAACGGCAAAGTCGAGCGGCTCATTCAAACGCTTGGCCGCGAGTGGGCGTACGCTCTGATCTATCCGAGCTCGCAACAACGAACCGCCATGCTTCTTAGCTATCTGCATTTCTACAATCATCACCGAGCGCACTCAGCCCTCGGTGATCAACCGCCGATCAGTCGTTTGGCTATGAACAACCTCGTGAGACACAACAACTAGACACCCGCAATTTTCATTGGGAGCCAAAACTTCGGCTAAATGATTGATGGTATTGGTGGAGCTGAACGGGCTCGAACCGTCGACCTCCTGAGTGCGATTCAGGCGTTTGTCTCGAGACATCTGCGGACACCTCCAGATTCAATATTTGCAACCGTCGGGACTTGTCCGGATTCGTCTGGCGAGTACGAACTAGAGGCGGAACTCGACAATTGAAATTGTGGATTAGTACCGTCGATCGACTCGTAGATCGCACGGTGGCCGCTTCAGGTGCGAAACGGGATCACTCATTCGTTCGAAGTGAATGACCACGTTGTTTCCGGGTGTCTCGCTGATTCCGAGGATCTGGCCGCCGTCGTGTACGACGACGAGTTTGGAGAACTCCACCCCGTTCATATATTGCGCGCCAATGCAGTCGGGTTCGATCGTATATGTCCCGACG
>QHVX01000227.1 GCA_003222375.1 Acidobacteriota bacterium | reverse complement strand
CTCGCGCAGCCGCTTCGAATACTTTCGAATGATGCGCACGGCGATCTCGGGATTCTTGCGGAGCATCTCGTCGAAGCGCGCGCCGTTGATGACCAGCGCGCGGACATCGGTGATCGCGACGGCATCTGCGGTCCGCGGCACGCTTTCGAGCACCGACATCTCGCCGAAGAAATCGCCCTTCTCGAGTTTGGAGAGGACGTGCGAAGCGCCGTTGATGTTCTTGATGACGTGGACCTCGCCCTCCTGGATGATGAACATGTCGGTGCCGAGGTCGCCCTGGTGGAAGATGACTTCACCGGCGGAGTACGTTGCGCTCGATTCCTTGACGGGATCTTTTCCGCCGGTAGTCTTGAAGACGGCTTTCATGGTTGGACCGCAGCCTGTAAAACCGTCAGCGTGCCATCGGATGTGTTGAGCCGGACGGCAGCGCCGATCGGCATCAGGAGGTTGTTTCCCTCGTGTCCGAAGGGTAGATCGCGGACGACCGGAATTCCATATGGATCAAAGGTTTCGTGCAGCAAAGCCTCGATTTCGGCCGGGCTGCCGCAGCCTTTCAACTTCCCAATGATCACGCCACGGATATTTTGCAGTCTACCGGACAGGCGTAGGTGGGTCAACATTCGGTCGACGCGATACGTCGCTTCATCGACGTCTTCCCAGAACCAGATTCCGTCGTCGATCCAGAAATCGTACGGCGTCCCGATCAGCGCAGCGATCAGCGACAAACATCCGCCGAAGAGAAGGCCTTCGCCATCCCCTTCGATGACGATTTGATCGCGCGCGAAGCGATGCGTCATCGGCGCGCTCCCGCCTAACATCGACCAGAACCAGTCGTCGATGTCGGGTGTCAGCCCGTTGAAAAAATCGAGATTCAGCATCGGACCGTGAAAGCTCGCGACGCCGGCGTGAATCGCCATCGCCTGATGCAGCGCGGTGAGATCGCTGAAGCCGACGATGGGACGTGGATCGCGGCGGATGGCGTCGTAGTCGATGCGGTCGAGAATGCGCATGGCGCCATAGCCGCCGCGCGTGAAGAAGAAAGTGTCGAACTCTGCAGAGTTCAAGTATCGGTTGAGCTCTTCGACGCGCTCGTCGTCGGTGCCGGCGAGGTATCCGCGATGGCGGTGCGCGAAGTTTTCGGCGAGCGTGACGCGCGCGCCGCGCGACTCGAGATTCTTCTTCGCTTGCTCGATGCGATCGGGTTCGGACGGAGATGAAATTGCGAGGACCGCGATGCGAGGATTTGGCGGTAGTGCGCGCGGCTTATCGAGAATGACTTCTGCCTTCTGCTTTCCGCCTTCTGCCTTCGAAATGTGTGGAGCGGATCTGTAAGCCGAATTCTGTTTCCCTCGCGGGCGAGGATCATTCATCTGTCACTCGCGTTGCCGCGGTGATCGAGCAACCTACCCGGAAGCTGTTAGCGGAAACGGGCGGTTCCATCGCTTCCCTATTTGGTCTTGCTCCGCAGGGGGTTTGCCGTGCCGTCGCCGCTCTCGCGGGACGCGGTGCGCTCTTACCGCACCGTTTCACCCTTGCCTCCATCCCGCTGGGCGGGACAGTTCGGCGGTCTGTTCTCTGTTGCACTTTCCGTCGCGTTTCCGCGCCTGGATGTTATCCAGCCTGCTGCCCGTAGGAGTTCGGACTTTCCTCCGTCCCGCAATGCGGGACGGCGATCCTCCGATCCGCTCCACACGTGCAGAGTCTAACAGAGTCGGCATGATGAAAATTGCTAATGGTAAATTGTTGCAATTTCAAGGCTTAGAAAAATTGTCGGCACGCCGACTTCGCATCAGGAAAAGCACCGTGACCAGCAGGACCATGATCAGAACGAGCCACGGCAGAAAGATCGCGACGATCGCGCTGACGAACGCGAACACGTCTTCGACGATCGACAGAATGGGATTGGCGAGGCCGCCGGTCGTGATCGTGCTCGCGCCGCGCACGGTCGCCTTGGTCGCATGTGCGCCTAACGCGACGCCACCCGCGATGATGGTCGCGATGATCACCGCGCCGCGTGGAATCTGATTCGAGACCGCCGCGAACGCCACCAACGCGCCGGCCACCGGCCGAATGAACGTGTGGATGACATCCCACATGTGGTCGACGGTCGGGATTTTGTCGGCCACGAATTCGATCAGATACAAAACGCCGACGACGATCAGGACCGGAGTCGACGCGAAAAACTTCGCGAGGTCGTCGTGAAAAAGCGAAGGCTGCCATCGCGCCAGCAAGCCGAAAACCAGCAGCGTCGCGTAGGCGTTCACGCCGGCCCCGATGCCGAGTCCGGTCGCGGTCAGAAGTGAGTTGATCACGGCGTCGGTATTGTCACTGCAACAGGCTTGCTCGTTCGCAATCCCGCCGGAACTTCATTGATGGCGCCCTCGGCGTCAGCCTTCGTCGCAAACCGTCCCCAGAAAACGCGGTAGCACTGCTGGTTGCGATAGCTGATCGGCGCCGACCAGATTCTCTCGCCGCCCATGGCTCTCGCCTTGTCGAGCGAGGCTCGCTGGCAGACGAGCTCGATCTGAAGCGTGAACTTGGCCACGGCGACAGGAGGAGGAACCGGGACGGGAACCGCTTGCGGCACTGGCGCTATAGGTGTGGGAGCCGGCGCCCTCGCCGGCTCAGCGGTGGGCGGGGCGCCCGCCGCCACACGTGGCTCGGTTTTCTTCACCGGTCGCACAACCGGAATCGGCTGCGGCTCGGCATTCAACTGCTTCATGTAGTACCAGACGCCGAATCCGACCGCGCCCGCGATGAGCAAAACGACGAACAGAAACACCGGTACTTGCCGTTTCTTCTTCGACTCGACGCGCGCGAACGTTGGTGGTGTTCGGCGCGTCTGCGTTTGCGTCATCCGCGAAGCCTTCGGCGCGGGTGGCGGCGGCGGTGGTGGTGGTGGTGAAGCTGAAGCGGCCTTGCTCGCCGCTTCGATTTGCGCGTCGTCGAATCCCCAATGCACATCCGGCAACATCGACCCCGATGGCGACGCCGCCGCCGGCGCAGGCGCCGATTCCATCGCCGGCTGCACCGGTGGCTCGGGCTCGAGTTGAAATACCGGCATCTTGCCGCTGCTCCACGCGTCAGCAGCATCGGCGACGCCAACCGACGCAAACGCGAGCTCATCTTTTACTTCAGCTTTCGAGTCGAGCCTGCGAAGAAGGCCTAGGGCGCGGAGAGCTTCAAGAAGCTTGTAAGTATTGAAGACGTCCTTCGCGGTGATCGCGGCAATTTCGGCGGCCGTCCGCTTTCCGTCGATCTGCGACACGATCTGCGACGCGTCTTCGTTCAAGCCGAGCCTGGGGAAAGCCTCATCGAATTCTGGGGTTTTTTCGAGGACCGCCGATCCGCCCTGCAGCGCGCGCTCGTATGGCGTGCGGTCCTGGTCCGTCACGAACAATTCGATCAGCGTCTGCTGGAGCGGAAAGAGCGTTCCCTCCTCGCGCTTGGGCAGATAGTCGGCGACGATCGCGTAGGCGCCTTTTTCCCATCCGCGGACGGAACGCAGAATTCCGATCGCCTGGATTCGGCGGCCCCAGGTCAGCTCTTTGCGCGTGATGAATCCGAGGTTGAGCAGCGCGTCGCCGAGGGTCTCGTTTTCTTTGCGGCGCGCAAGCGCCTGCTTGACGTGTTCCTTCTCGACTTTTCCGGCGCGCAACAGGATCTCGTCGACGGCGTCGGCGCGATCATTCGTGCTGGCAGACAGAATGTCGCCGCCCTTGAAGTAGACGATCTTGATGATGCCGTCTTGTTCGAATCGGATTGCGCCGGTGAAGCGCTCGCGACCGAGTTCGACGAATCGTTGGATCAAATCGATCTCGCCGATTTCCCCTTCGAAACTCATTCCCCCGCTCTTTCCGTTGTCCGTGGGAGTCGCACTCGAAATTATCGCATGGCGGCGTGCAATTCCTCGTACAACGTTCGGCCGACTTTTCGTCCCAGCACGTGGATCAGATCCTGCTCCGAAGCCTGCTTGACGCCCGAGACGCTGCCGAAGCGCTCGATGAGAAGACGGCGCCGCTTCTCGCCGATGCCCGGAAGATCATCGAGCTCGCTGTGCAGCATGCGCTTCGATCGCCGTCGTCGATGCGACGAGACCGCGAAGCGATGCGTTTCGTCGCGCACCATCTGCAACAATTGCAGCGCCGGTTCGTGGCGATCGAGACGGATCGGCTCCTCGCGATCGGGAACATAAATCTCTTCTTCACGTTTTGCGAGTCCCGCGATCGTGATGCCTTCGATTCCGAGTCGATTCAGCGCGGTCAGCGCGGCGTTGAGCTGTCCTCGCTTCGATACCGCCGGTCGACCGCCTCGGCCATCGATCGAAAATCGTCGGCGCCTGCCACGCTGCGGATGTTGAAGACGCGATATTGATTCTTGTCGAATTTTCCGCGGTCGAGTACGACCATCCCCGCCACAGAATCGCTGCCCTGAATATTCGATATGTCGAATGATTCGATGCGGTTGACTTCGCCGGAGTGCCCAAGAGTTTGTGCAAGTCGGGCGGCGGCGATCTGCAGGCGATCCTGCTGCGATTTCCGGAATCGCGATTCGTGTGACAGACGCGCATTCCGATTCGCGAGCTCGACGCGATCGACACCACGTCCGCGCTGCGGCACGCGCAACGCGACCTTGCTTCCGCGCGTCTGCGTGAGCCATTCCGCGAGGAGCTCCGACTCTTCCACTTCGAAGGGCAACAGAATCTCGGGCGAGATGAAGAGATTGTCCTGCTAGTAACGCTGGACGACTTCGCCGAGGAAGTAGCTCGGTTGGTAATCGCCGATTTTTTCCCAGAACAACTCGCGGCGATCGACCACGTTGCCGTCCCGGATGACGAATAGCTGCGTTGCGATGTCGCCGCCTTCTTCGTAAAGGCCCCAGACGTCGACGTCTTCCTCCTCCGCCGACGCGACCTGCTGCTCGGATTGCACGCGTTCGACGGTGCGGATCAGATCGCGGTAGTAGCTGGCGATCTCGTAGTTCTCCGATTCCGCAGCGTGATACATGCGCTCGGTGAGCCGCCGCTGCAGCTCCTTCGACTTGCCGCTGAGAAAAAGCACCACGTCGTCGACCATGTCGCGGTAGTCCTCGCGCGTCGTTAGGCCGACAACGCACGGGCCGAGGCATTTGTGCATGTCGTAGTAGAGACAGGGACGCGGAAGCGCGCTCTTGCCGTCGATGATCTCGAGATCGCAACTGCGCAACTTGAATTGATCGGCAACGAGCTTCAGCAGACGCCGCGCAGTCCCCGCGAAAAAAGGGCCGTAGAAAAGTTCGCCTTTTTTTCGATCCACGCGCCGCGTGAACACCACCCGCGGAAAATCCTCCGACATCTTGACCTTGAGGTACGGGTAAGTCTTGTCGTCGCGGAGAAGAACGTTGTAGCGAGGCTGATGCGTTTTGATCAGGTTGTTCTCGAGCATCACCGCTTCGAGCTCGTTGTTCGTGGTGACGAAGTCGATTCCTTCGATTTCCTTCACCAGCGCGGCTGCCAGCGGATCGCGGTCGCCCTTGCCGACGACGTATGCCCCGACGCGGTTGCGCAGATTCCTCGCCTTCCCCACGTAGATCACCTCTCCCTCGGCGTTTTTGTGCAGGTACACGCCGGGGCGGTCGGGAAGCTCCTTGATTCGCGCTTTCAGGCGCTCCAGGCGATCAGCCATCGGATCGAGCTAACGATTCTTGACAGCGTTCCATGCCGCCAACTGAATCGTGCGTGCCTGCTCCTCGTTCAGCGATTGTTCGAGAAGAGGCTTGTCGTAGAACTCGTTTTTCATGGCGAGATCGCGAAAGTCGAACGGCGCGCCGAACGCGGGCTTTTTGTAGACGACCGAGTAGAGCGAACACGCGATCAGGTAAGAGCCGGCGAGGTTCGGATGGACGCCGTCCCAATCGAATTCGTGCTTCCACGCAAGTCCGACCGGCAAGAGCTGCACGCGTGCGCGCCGTGCGGCACCGCGCATGAAAGCCTCCTGCTCCGCGGGATAGCGCTCATACCACGTCATAAAGAGAAGCGGAGTGGCGCCGCTCTTCCGCACTTCGTCAGCGAATTTGCCGAGGTAGCGATGGAACAGGTCACCTTGATCGTGCGCGCCGCTGCCACCCCGCTCCTGGATCACCACGTAGTCCCAATGCGACTGCCAGATGTGCTTGAGCGCGTCCGTTCGAAACCAGAGGTCCTCGAGATCCGCGCCACTCTCCGTGACTGCGTCGACGAGCAGCGGCGGCGACTCGCGCGCGCCGATCCGCGCTGTCATTCGCGGCATCTCGTTGAAGTACGTGAGCGAGTTGCCGAGAAAAAGAACGGAGATCAGCTTC
>QHVX01000226.1 GCA_003222375.1 Acidobacteriota bacterium | reverse complement strand
TCACCGCATGCGCGATGTCGCGTCGTCAGCGCCGTACGACTTCCTCGAGATCCTCGTCAACGAGAAGCAGTACGGAGGCGGCGGGATTTTCAACGATCAGGCGACTGCCTGCGTCGACAGCGCATTTTCAGAATATATTTTCGTACATGAATTTGGTCATCATTTCGCGGCGCTAGCTGATGAGTACTACACCTCGCCTGTTTCGTACGAAACGACCGGCGGTACGGAGCATCCGGAACCGTGGGAGCCGAATGTCACCGCTAACGGCCCGCATCCGAAATGGACGACGGATCCCGACGTGCCACTGCCGACGCCGTGGGAGAAAGACGAATTCGAAAGGCACAGCCACGCGTATCAGGCCGAACGCGCGCGTCTGCGCGCATCCAATGCTCCCGAAAGTCAGATGGACAAGTTGTTCACCGACCAGCGCACCTGGGAAACCAAATTCCTCGGATCTCAAAAGTACGCCGGGAAGATCGGCGCGTTCGAGGGCGCTGAATACGAACCGCGGGGACTTTATCGTCCCGAAGTCGACTGCATCATGTTCACGCGCGACGAGGTCGGATTCTGCCGCGTGTGTCGCAAGGCCATCGAGCGCATCATCGATGCCTATTCGTCACCCTGAGCGAAGCGAAGGGTCTCGTCAGCGAGATCCTTCGCCGTCTTCGCGGCTCAGGATGACGTCACTCCCACATACAGCCACGCGATGCCGAACGACAGCGACTCGTAGTCGATGTTGTCGAATTGCGCGCTCCTGCGCATCAGCTCCACGAACTCCAGTCCGCTCGGAAAAATCCCGGATGAGAACTCGAGATATTCGTACGCCTTTCGATTGCCGGTGACGATTCCGCCTAACCACGGAAGAAAGTGTTTGCAATAGAACCGGTACATCGAGCGCAGCATCGGATTGCGCGGCTGTCCGAACTCCAGGATGACGACTCTTTTTGCGACGCGCGCCATCTCGGCAATGCCCTTCGCCGGATCGGCGACATTGCGAATCCCGAATCCGATGCTCGCGATGTCGAAGCGATGATCCTCGAATGGCAGTGCCGTGACGTCGGCGACTTCGAATCGTATCGAGGGCGCTTTTGCGCGCGCGAGCTCGATCATCTCGGGCGTGAAATCGATTCCGACGACATCCGCGCCGGCTTTTGAGAAGCGGATCGCCAGATCGCCGGTGCCGGTGGCGCAATCGAGGACGCGATCCCCCGCCCGCACGCCCGACCGCCGCACCGTCCGCCGGCGCCATAGATTATGGATGCCGGCCGAGAGCACGGTGTTGGCGCGGTCGTAGCGCGCCGCGATGGCCGCGAACATTTTCCGGATTCGCACCGGATCAGTTGCTGGGTTGCTCGCCACGCCGGTATCGTAGCAACGTGCACCGCGATTTCGCCTTCATTCAGACAGCGCCCGACCGCGTCTTCATCGGATGGGGACCCTTCGAGCAGTCGCCGATGCGCAAACCGGGACGCCCGGCGTTCTACATCGCCGATTTTTTCCTCGACGATCCGCATCCGTGGCGCCATCCCGCGGAGTGGGAAGAGCTGACATTCGATGCGCTCGCCGATCGCGCCGGCGACGCACCGGCGCCGAAGATCGAGTGGGAGCGGATGACGCTCGCGGACTTCCAGCCGATTTTCGACTCCGCCAGGGCCGCGATGCGCCGCGGCGATTTCAACAAGATCGTTCCGGTGCAGTTCGAGAACGGACATCTCGTCGAGCGCACCGACCTCTGGCCGTGGCTGTTCCGGCGGCTGGCGCAATTGCCGAGCGGAATGTCGGCCTACGGCTACTCGTATCAGAATCACGGACTCGCGGGCGCGACACCGGAGATGCTCTTCGCGAGCGACGGGCGAGGGTATCGGACGATGGCGTTGGCGGGGACGCGTCCCGCCGATCGCGCGTCAGAGCTGCTCCGCGATCCGAAGGAGCTGCGCGAGCATCGCATGGTCGTCGACGACATCATTCGCCGTCTCGCGCCGTTCGGAAACATCGAAGTCGAAACGATCCGCATCCTCGAGCTGCCCGGCATTGCACACCTCGCGACGCCGATTCGATTCGAGGAAATCGGCATCGAGCGCATGTCGTTCGTCGAAATGGTCCGCCGCCTCCATCCCACCGCCGCCCTCGGTATGTCGCCGCGCACCGAAGCAGGCGAGCGGTGGCTGCGGGAGGCGGATCGCGGCGTGAAGCGCCGCACGCACGGCGCGCCGTTCGGACTGGAGGTCGCCGATCATCGCGCGCTGGCGCTGGTCGCGATCCGCAATGTGCAATGGCACGGCGATGCGATTCGGGTGGGGGCGGGGGCGGGACTGCTTCCCGAGAGTCAGCTCGAGCGCGAGTTCGATGAGCTCCGCGAAAAACGCGAGCAGGTCAAAGCGCTCCTCGGCCTTCGCGCCTCGGTTGCGATCGAGGCATGACCAACATCGCCGTCGCTCGGGAGATCATCGAGCGCGTCCGCGGTTTAGGGGTCGTCGACTTCTGCATTTGCGGAGGGTCGCGCAACGCGCCACTGATCGCGGCTCTGGGATCGGGTTACTCATTTGTCGACGAACGGTCCGCCGCCTTCTTCGCGTTAGGCCGGGCGAAACGCGACGGAAGGCCGGTCGCGGTAATCACGACATCGGGAACTGCCGCCGCCGAACTGTTGCCCGCCGCGGTCGAGGCGTTTTACTCGGGCGTGCCGCTGATTCTGATCACCGCCGATCGCCCGGCGCGATTTCGCGGAACCGCCGCGCCGCAATCCATCGAGCAGGTCGGACTCTTCGGCGTGTACGCCACAACCGACATCGATCGGTGGAATCGTCGGATGCCGCTGCACATTAATGTCGAATTCGATGAGCCGCTGATCGATGAATGATTTACCCGTCATCCTGAGCGAAGCGAAGGATCTCAAGACGCGCAGCTTGAGATGCTTCGCCGTCTTCGCGGCTCAGCATGACGCACGGATGATGCACTCAGATGCCTGAATTTATTCTTATCGGCGGTCTCGCGCCGCAGCATCGCGATCGTGTCCGCGATTTCTGTCTGCGATCGAATTTTCCGGTCTACGCCGAGCCGCTTTCCGGCCTGCGCGAAGATCCGCAACTCGATCCGCTTCTCGTTCGCAATGAGCGAATGCTCGCGCGCGGAGACTTCGACGGCGTGATCCGCATCGGCAACGTTCCGACGCTTCGTTTCTGGCGCGATCTCGACGCGATGCCGGCGCGCGTCGAGCATTACTCCGATCTGCCGTTCGCGGGAATGACGCGCGGAGAGGTGCGGCCTGTCAGTTCCCTCTCCCCCCGGGAGAGGGACAAGGTGAGGGGCTTCTTCGAAGAAGATCGACAGAAATACACCGCGCTGCAAAAAATCCTCGACGTTGAGCCGCAGTCGGAGCTTGCCATGATCCGCGCGCTCTCGCAGCGCATCCCGCCCGGCGCGCGCATTTACCTCGGCAACAGCCTTCCCATTCGCGAGTGGGACCTCGTCGCCACGCGCGAGCCGCGCGGATTCACCATCGAGGCGAATCGCGGCGCCAACGGCATCGACGGTCAACTCTCGACCTTCTTCGGCTGGTGTCAAGGCGAGAACAACTGGTGCATCGTCGGCGATCTGACCGCGCTCTACGACGCGAATGCCCCGTGGATCGTGCCGCAGCTCGACGCGAAGTTCGAGATCGTGATCATCAACAATGGCGGCGGACGAATCTTCAATCGCGTCGCGTCGCTGCGGCGGATGGACCCCGAGGTCCGCGAGCGCCTCGTCGAAAACGCGCACGCGCTGCATTTCGACGCCTGGGCGAAGATGTGGAACATTAAGATTCAAGAGCTTCGCCCTGACCCGGAAGCGACGCGCCGGGTCTGGCAAAAGTATGATGATATATGGTCATGATATGTCTTCATGGTTTTCTCGGGCGTGGCGCGGATTGGGATTTCCTTCGCGACGCCGGATTCGATATTCGCGCGCCGAGCTTTTTCAGCGGCGATGCGCTCGACTCCGTTGAGCCCACTCCCGGCGACATTCTCCTCGGCTACTCGATGGGCGCGAGGCTGGCGTTGCATCAGATGCAGACGTATCGCGTGTCA
>QHVX01000211.1:4476-5372 GCA_003222375.1 Acidobacteriota bacterium | reverse complement strand
CACGCACGTCGTCTTCACTGGCGTCACGCTGAAGCGCCTCGAGCCGGCATACGCCGACACGCACGTGGCGATGACAGAGGTCCGCATGCTTCCGATGGCGCCGCGCGACATCGACTGGTACGTCGAGACCGGAGAGCCGCTGGACAAAGCGGGCGCGTATGCTGCGCAGGGAGTCGGCGGCATTTTCATCGACTCGATTCACGGAAGTTTCACCAATGTGGTTGGATTGCCGCTTGCTTCGCTTTTTCAAATGCTGCGTAAAGCGGGCATCGACCCGCTCTACAATCGGCCAAACGGAGTGCTCTGATGTCATCCGCTGCAAAAGTCGGCATCTTCATGCTGATCATCCTCGCGATCCTCGGCTACTTCGTCCTCAAGATCGAAGACATTCATCCGAGCCGGAAAGGGACGCGGGTCATCAACGCCGTCTTCGATTCGGTGGCCGGCCTCGATAACAAGTCGAAGGTCCGCGTGGCCGGAGTTCCGGTCGGTGAAGTGAAGGACATTCGACTTCGCGAGGACGGAAAAGCAGAGGTGACGATGGAGATCGACACCGCCGTTCCGCTGCGCAACGGCGCGTTTGCGCGCGTGGTCAACCTCGGGCTTCTGGGCGAGAAATACATCGAGATCGTCCCCGGCCCGCCTAACAATCCGCCGCTGGCCGAGGGGCGAGAGCTGCGCGGGACGCAGCCGGCGTCCATTGACGACGTCACAAACCAGATCTCTGCGATCGCGACGGACGTGAAAGCGATCACGGAATCCCTTCGCACCGTCATGGCAGGCCCGCAAGGCCAGCAGCGGCTCGCCGAGATTGTCGAAAACGTCCAGCAGATCACGGCTCAAGTTCGCGAGCTGGTGGCCGCCAATCGCACCAATGTCGATGCCACTCTCGCGAA
>QHVX01000211.1:0-4463 GCA_003222375.1 Acidobacteriota bacterium | reverse complement strand
CTCTTCGGTTGAAAAGGTCGCCAACTCGCTCAACAGCACGCTCGGTGAGAATCGTCAGGACGTGCGCCAGGTCGTCGAGAATCTGCGGAAGCTCTCCAGTGATCTCAAAACCACGACCGAGAATCTCAACGCGATCACCGGTCAGGTTCGCAGCGGCGAAGGAACAGTCGGCAAGTTGCTTTACAGCGAAGAGGCACATCAGCGCCTGACAACGGCGCTAACAGCAGTCGAGGGCGGCGTGAACGAGCTGCGGACGACACTCGGTCGCGCCAACCGCATCGCGCTCGACCTCGGAATGAAGGCCGATTACTACGCCGGCTTGAGCAAGACCAACAACGAGATCGGCAGCATCTCCACCAACTCGCGCGCCGCCGTGACGCTACGGCTGATTCCAAATCCGGAGCGCAACCGCTTCTACAACGTCGAATTGGCCGATGATCCGGTCGGCAAGCGCCGCGACAAGGTGACCGAGTTCACGGTGACCGATCCTGCCGGTCGGACCACGACCACCACCGTCAAGGAAACACGTTTCGAACGCGGCTTCCTCACGTCGTTGCAGGCAGGATGGAACCTGCAGCCGCTGGCGGTCCGCGTCGGTCTCTTCGATTCGACCGGCGGCGGCGGCGTCGATTACCACGTCAACGATCGCATCAACGTCACCGGCGAGATTTTCGATTTCGGCAAACATCGCGATAACAATCCGCACCTGCGCTTGTACGGCCAATACATCTTCCGGCACGAGAAACCGAACACGCCAATGCTGTTCTTCACCAGCGGTGTCGACAATGTTTTCAACGACACGGCGTTCACGTTCGGCGGCGGAATCCGCTGGCGCGATGATGATTTGAAGTACCTGCTGGGCAGCATTCCGATCGGCCGATGATCCGAACTGTTTTGATTTTCGGTGGATTGAGCGCCGAGCATGAGGTGTCGATTCTTTCGGCGCGGTCGGTTGCCAACACGGCATCGAAGCAGCGCGTGGAAATCATCCCGCTGTGCATGGCGCGCGACGGCCGTTTTGTCGCGCCGGCGCGAAGCGCACGCATCCTCGAGGGGGGAGAGGGCAGCGATCGCGGCGACGAGTCGTTCTCGTTCGAAACGTGGGCGCAGGCGCAAAAGCCCGACATCGCCTTTCCGCTGATTCACGGCACCGGCGGCGAGGACGGCACGCTGCAGGGGTACCTCGAAACGATCGGTTTGCCGTACGTGGGCAGCGGCATCGCGGCCTCGGCGATCGGGATGGACAAAGCGTCGATGAAGAGCGTCTTCGCGGTCGCGAAATTGCCGATCGTCGATTTCGTTCAGGTGCTGGAACGCGATTGGCGCACCGAACGCGATCGCATCATGCGCGCTGTCAACAACTCGCTGCGCCTTCCCTACTTCGTGAAACCGGCCAATGGCGGGTCATCGGTCGGCGTCACGAAAGTGAAGAGCGACGACGCGCTCGCGCCGGCGATCGAAAAAGCATTTCGATTTGATGACAAGGCGCTGGTCGAGCGCGGCGCCGATGCTCGCGAGATCGAGGTGTCCGTTCTCGGCAACGACAATCCGGAGGCGTCGCTGCCTGGTGAAATCGTCGCGGGACGCGAGTTTTACGATTACGAAGACAAGTACATCGAGAACAAAGCGCAGCTCGTGATTCCCGCGAAGCTGCCCAAGGAAAAGACGGAAGAGTTTCGCCGTCTGGCCGTCTCGGCGTTTCGTGCGATCGGCGCGGCAGGCTACGCGCGCGTCGACTTTTTTCTCGAGCGCGGCACGAATCGCATCCTGGTCAACGAAATCAATACCATTCCCGGCTTCACGAACATCTCGATGTATCCGAAGTTGTGGGAAGCGACTGAAATCAAATATTCGCGGCTCATCGAACGCCTGATCGAGCTCGGACTCGAACGGTCGCGTGCCCGCGGCGCACGACACGCGAGTGCCATGAAGTGGTTTGAGGAAGTGCGGTCGCTGACGTGATGTGGCCGTTGCGCATCGCATTCGCGAAGCTGCGGCCGCTCAACAGCTCCGCGATCATCAAACTCGGAATAACAATAATTATCGTGACTATTTTCCTGTACGGCGACCTCGCGCTGTTCCGAAGGCTTTTTGGAGCGGTCGCCAAGATCGAAGCCACTTCGCCGTTCTTCGCATTAGGCCTTCTGCGCAACGTATTGGCACTCGCGTTTCTCGTCGCCGTGGCGGTGCTGTTCTCATCCTCGATGACTGTCGCGATCGGCGCATTCTTCACGGATCTCGACCTCGAGACCTACCACGCGGCGCCGCTGCCGAAATGGCGGCTCGTCATGGGACGTCTGGGGAAGACGTTCCTGCAGAGCGCGACGATCATCTACGTCTTCCTCGTCCCGATGTTCGTCGCGTTTGCGCGGCAGTACCAGGTCAAGCCGTGGTTCTTCCCGGTCGTGCTCATCGATCTCGCGCTTCTGCTCGCGATCCCGGTGACGTTAGGCGCTGCGGTGATCATCGCGCTGGTGCGATTCTTTCCCGTGCAGCGTGTGCATCAGATTGCAGCTTCGCTCGCCATTCTGGTGATGGCCGTCGCCGTGATCGCGTTTCGTATGAGCCGTCCCGAACGCTTCTTCATGCCGATCGGAACCGACGATCTCGCGCGAGCGCTGCAGGCGATCGAGCTGCCGTCGATGGAGCGCTATCCCGGCACGGCGTTGGCGGACGTGATGGTTGCTATCGCAGGTGGACAGAAGGCGATTCTTTTTCCGGCGAAGATCGTTGCTCCGGCGATCACCCTGCTGATCGCGTTCGTCGCCATCGCGACGCCGTTGTACTTCCCGGCGTTTGTGCGGGCGCGCGAGAACATGGCGCCGGCCGCGATCGGCGCTTCAGGACTCACGCGAATCGCGGATTGGCTTCTTCGTCCCTTTGACCGACAGACGCGCGCGATGATCGGAAAGGAAGTGCGCATGCTGACGCGCGACGTCGCGCAGTGGTCGCAACTCTTTCTCATGGTCGCGCTGCTGTTCCTCTATCTCTACAACATCCGGATGCTGCCGCTCGGCGGCGACGTTCGGGCTCCGATCATCGCCTACGCAAACCTGGGCATGGCCGGCTTCATCATCTCCGCGATCTGCCTTCGATTCGCGTATCCGTCGGTTTCGTCGGAAGGAAGGGCGTTCTGGATTCTGCAGGCGGCGCCGGTGTCGTATCGGCGGCTGCTGATTTCGAAAGTGGTCGTTTACAGCATTCCGCTGACCGTGCTGGCGTTGATCCTGACCGTGTTCGCGAATCTGATCATGCACGCCAACGTCGTCGTCTGGTTGTTCACTCTGATCGGGGCATCGATGCTGGCCGCGACGCTGGTCAGCCTCGGCGTCGGCCTCGGCGCGCTCTCACCGAATTTCGCCGCCGAAAACCCGCTGCAGGTCGGACTATCCCTGGGCGGATTCGGCTATATGGCGGCGGCGCTGGCCTACGTCGGCGCCATCATGACGTTGATGGCGCGGCCGGTGGTGCAGTACTTCTTCTGGCGCATGTTTTCGCTCGACTACGGCAGCACGCTGGTCTTCGTGATTCCGGTCGTGACCGCCATTGCACTATCGATCGTGCTGATCGTCGTCCCGCTCGTCGCGGCCGAAAAACGCCTCGCGGCACTTCGGGAAAGTCGGTAGAATCCCGCGCCGAAGGAGTTGCAATGAGCGAAACGCCTCATGTACCACCACCCGGCGGATCGTATACGCCACCGCCTCCGCCTGCCGGCGGCACACCCGGCGCCTCACGAGACACAGCGATGCTCGTGCTCGCCTATTTGTGGTTTCTCTCGATCATTCCCCTCGTGGCAAAGAAAGACGATCCCGACGTTCAGTGGCACGCCAAGAACGGCCTCGTGCTGGCGATCGCCTATACCGGAATCGAAATCATCATCGCCATCATCATGCATTTCGTCCCGCTGTTTGGATGCGTGGCCTTCTGGCTTCCGTGCATCATCGGAATCGGTTACGTCATCGTCGTGATCATGGCCATCATGAAGGCGACCAGCGGCCAGCGATTCCGCGTCCCGATGCTCACCGATTACGCCGACAAAATGTAGGAGATTGAAAATGGACACACCTGGTGGTTCGTACACCCCTCCCTCAACGCCATCGAGCGGCGCGCCAAAGAGCGAAGAGCTGGTCCGACCAGCGTCGCCCCCGAAAGACCCGATCCTGATCCTGGTGCTCAATCTGCTGCTGTTCGCCGGCGTGGGCTACATCATCATGGGACAGAAGATGAAGGGCTACGTGGCGATCGGTATCTGGATCGTCGGCCTTGCGAGTTGCGGCATCGTGTCGGGAATCGCGGCCATCGTCGCCGCGATCGACGGGATGATGCAGGCGCAGCAGCTACAGGCCGGACATCCGGTCGGACAGTGGACGTTCTTCCAGGATCACAGGTGAACTAGATTCCGGAGGATCCACCAGCCAACGACGAGCATAAGCGCGGTCCAGCCGACCCACGCGCGGCGGAAC
>QHVX01000210.1:728-7502 GCA_003222375.1 Acidobacteriota bacterium | reverse complement strand
GCAGCGGCTCTTTCTCCGCGATCTCGGAGATCATCGCCGCCAGAGTGGTCGACTTGCCGGATCCAGTCGGACCGGTGACGAGAACAAGGCCATCGGGAACCTGCGTCATATCGTGAATGACGCGCGGCAGCTCGAGCTGATCGATGCCGATGATCTGAATCGGAATGCGGCGGAACACGCCGCCGACCGTCCCGCGCTGCATGTAGAGGTTCGCGCGGAATCGCGCCACGCCGGGAACGCCGTAGCCGATGTCGACCGACAGATTCGCGTCGAACTTCTCGCGCTGCGGTTTGTTGAGGATCGGCAGCAGCATTTTCTCCAGGTCCGCCGGCTTGAGCGGATCGGTCTTGATCGGAATGAGCTTGCCGCGAATACGCACCAGCGGCGGCCGCATCGGCTTCAGATGGAGATCGGAAGCCTCCTGCTTGGCCATGTAGATCAGCAGGTCGTTCAGGCTGAACGCCGGCTGCTGCTCGGCAGCCGGCGCTGCTGGTGTTTGGACCGTCACGGCTCGATTATACGAGTCCTGAGTGCTGAGTCCTGGGTCCTGAGTCACAACCGCCCACTCAGGACTCAGGACTCAGGACTTCTTCATCACACTATCCAAAATCATCAGGAAGGCTTCCTGCTGTTTGGGATCGGTCTTGTTGATGACGGCGATCGTCTCTCCGATTTTGAACCGTTCGTGCAGCTCCTCGGCCGAATGGGACGAGGTCACCACGATGCGGCGTGCGGGAATGCCCTTTTGCCTCGCGTAGTCGACGAATTTCTTGCCGTCCATTCCAGGCATTTCGAGATCGACGATCAACAGGTCGATCGCATCATCGATTTTCGGCAGGGCATCGTAGGGATGACTGTAGGTCTCCACGCCCACTTCATTCCCGTACCGCTCCTTCATGAAGCTCGACCAGAGATCGCCATAGGCGGCTGAGTCGTCGACGATCACGACGCGCTTCATCGTTTCCGTTTTCGCGTTTTGGCCGCCCTCGGCGGCGCGGGCACGCGCAGATCGTACTGCACGATGCCGCCGACAATCGTTGCCAGCGCTCTTCCCTGCAGGGTTTCGCCGATGAATGGCGAGTTCGATGCCTTCGATCGAAAGGTGTTCGTCACTTGGAATCGCGTGTCGAGATCGAGCAGCGTGATGTCGGCCGGGGAGCCGGCGCGCAATGTCCCGCCGGGGAGATTGAAGATCCTTGCCGGCGCGCATGACATCAAATCGATCAGCCGCGGAAGGTCGATGATCTTTTTGCGCACGAGCCGCTCGTAGCAAATCGAGAATGCCGGAGATCGAACTCCACATTTTTCTCGTCGAAATGATGCGGCGCGTGATCCGTGGCGATTGCGTCGACGGTTCCGTCGGCGATCGCCTCGATCACCGCCCGGCGATGGTCGTCGGAACGCAGAGGCGGATTCATCTTCAAGTTCGTCGAGAACGACTGCACCGTCTCGTCGGTCAGCGCAATGTGATGCGGCGCGACCTCGCACGTCACGTGAACGCCCGCTTTCCGCGCGGTGCGGATTGTCTGCACCGCTCCGGAGGTCGACAGATGCGCGATGTGAAGGTGCGCGCGCGTCATCTGCGCCAGGATCACATCGCGGGCGACCATCGTCTCTTCCGATGCCGCCGGGATGCCGGTCAGGCCGAGGAGCGTGGAGTAGAAGCCTTCGTGCATGACGCCGCCATCGGTGAGGTGCGGATCCTCCTCGTGCGCGACGATCGGCATCCGCAACATCGCGCCGTATTCCAGCGCGCGCCGCATGAGCTGCGGATTGGTGACCGGCTTGCCGTCATCGCTGACCGCGACGCATCCCGCAGATCGCAGATCCGCGAGCTCCGCCAGCTCCTCGCCTTTCAAACCTTTGCTGACGGCACCGATGGGATACACGCGACACGCGCCGTTCCTCGCCGCCTCGGCGATGATCATCTCGGTGACCGCCCGCTCGTCGTTAGGCGGAATCGTGTTCGCCATCGCGCACACCGCCGTGTACCCGCCCGCCACTGCCGCCCGGGTTCCGGTCGCGATCGTCTCTTTATGTTCCTGGCCGGGCTCGCGCAGATGGGTGTGCAGATCGATGAAACCGGGCACGATCACCAGACCGCTGGCATCGATGGTTTCGGCGGGCGACTTCAACTTCTTGCCGACTTCGCAGATCGTATCGTCGGTGATCAAGACATCAGCTTTGGCGTCGAGCCGCTGACTCGGATCGACGACGCGCCCGCCAGTGATCAACAGGTTCATGAGAGACTCGAATGCAGAACGCCCGCCATGCGCACGGCTACACCATTGGTCACCTGATTGAGGATCACCGACCACGGGCCGTCGGCGACATCCGACGCGATCTCGACGCCGCGGTTCATCGGGCCGGGATGCATCACGATCACGCCCTCTTTCGCGCGGCGCAGCCGCTGCGGCGTCAGACCGAAGGTGTTGTAGTACTCACGAAGCGAGGGAAGACTCAGCTTGCCCTGACGCTCGAGCTGAATGCGGAGCATCATGATCACGTCGGCGCCGTCGATCGCCTCATCGAGCGAGTTCACGACGCGTACGCCCAGCTTTTCGATCTCGACCGGAATCAACGTCGGCGGACCTGCGACCGTCACGCTGGCCTTCATCCTCGTCAGCAGATGAATGTTCGAGCGCACGACCCGCGAGTGTGCGATGTCGCCGATGATCGAGACATTGACTCCGTGCAGGCGGCCGAGCCGTTCGCGAATCGTGAAGGCATCGAGGAGGGCTTGGGTCGGATGTTCGTGCGCGCCGTCGCCGGCGTTGATGATCGATGCCGGCAGCCGGTCGGCGAGCATCTTCGGCGCACCCGGATATTTGTGGCGGATGACGATCATGTCGGGCGCCATCGCCATCAGGTTCTCGGCCGTGTCGATGAGCGTTTCGCCTTTCTCGACCGAGGATCCCGACGCCGTAAAATTCAACGTGTCGGCGGAGAGCCGCTTTTCCGCGATCTCGAACGAGACCCGAGTCCGCGTCGACGCTTCCATGAAGAGGTTGATCACCAGTTGCCCGCGCAGCGCAGGAACTTTTTTCACCGGCCGCTCGCTGACTTCCTTGAAGCCCTCGGCCGTGTCCAGGATCAGCGTGATTTCTTCGGGAGAAAGTTGTTCGATGCCGAGAAGGTCTTTGGATTTGAGCGCGGAGGTTTGGGCGCGCAACCTACTTCTCCATGATCAACACTTCGTCCTCGCCATCCAGCTCCGCCATGCGGACTTTGATCACTTCATCGGCATCGGTGGGAACCGTTTTCCCGATGACATCGGCGTGGATGGGCAGCTCGCGATGCCCGCGATCGATCAGCACCGCCAGCATGACCGCGCGCGGACGCCCGAAATCGATCAGCGCGTCGAGCGCCGAGCGAACCGTGCGGCCGGTATAGAGAACATCGTCGACCAGCACCACGATTTTGTCGTCGATCGGCTCGGGAAGCTTGGTCGGCTTCACGACCGGTTGCGGCGCGATCGTCGTCAGATCGTCGCGATAGAGCGTGATGTCGAGAATCCCGAATGGAACGGGATGTTCTTCCATCGATTCGATCTCTTTCGCGATGCGCTCGCCGATCGGCACGCCGCGGCTGCGAATGCCGACGATGAGCAGATCTTTGATGCCGCGGTTTTTCTCGACGATCTCGATGGCCATCCGGCGGATCGCGCGGTTCATCCGTGCGCCATCGAGCAGCCGTTTCTTGACGTTCATCGCGTTTGAAGAAATCGCTCCGGCCGGAGCGGCGCGAGAGGATACCACTGATCGCGATTGCCGATATCCGGATTTCCCTCCTAAATATGCGGTATCAGCATAAAAACCACATGGAAGTCCTTGGTCCAGCGTGATTTAGAGGCTTGACAGACCCCCCTCTGCCCGTAACAATACCCCTCTACCACGGGCCAATTCGTAGTCACTGAAAGTTGAGGTGGGGAGACGGCATGGACAAGCGTTATTCAACGATCATCTTTGTCCCGCACGCCCGGGCCAAATTTCGGAAGTTGAAGGTTTCGCACCGGCTGTTTTTCTCCCTGATCTCGATCGTCACCTCCTCCCTCTGCCTCTCGACCTTCTTTTCGGTGCAGTACTTCACATCCTTGTCGCAGACGCACGAGCTTTCGAAATTGCAGCGCGAAAACCGCGAGCTGCAATCGGCGAACGAGCAATTCAGCAAATCCGTCGAATCGCTCCGCACGCAGTTGCACACGGTTGAAGAACGCACGCGAAAGCTGGCGATCATCGCCGGCATCAGCACACTCGATGAGAGCAGTCAGGGCGGCGGCGTCGGCGGTCTGCGTCCCTCGAACCTCGGCGAAAATCCGTATCGCGATGATCTCGACAAGATGTCGTTCCGTTCGCGCCGCATCGAAAAGGATCTTTCGACACTCGAACAGAAATTCGTCGCGCAGTCGCTGCTGCTTTCCTCCACGCCCTCGATCGCGCCGGTTCATGGCATCCTGACCGACGGCTTCGGCAGCCGTCAGGACCCGTTCACGGGCGAGCCCGGCGTCCACAACGCTGTCGACATCTCCTCGGCCGTCGGCCAGGCGGTGCGCTCTCCGGCGGATGGCATCGTCGTGAAGTCAGAGTGGGCAAATGGCTACGGGAACGTGATTTACATCTCACACGGCTACGGCTACTCGACGCGTTACGGCCATCTTTCGACCTTCGTAGTTCATCCCGGTGATCGCGTAAAGCGCGGCGACATCATCGCGTACGTCGGCTCGACCGGCCGCTCCACCGGACCGCACCTGCACTACGAGGTACGCCTGAACAACACGCCGGTGAATCCGCTCGAGTACATCCTCAACGCCTTTTAAGGCAGAAGGCAGAAAGCAGCAGGCAGAAGGAAAACCTTTCTACTTCTGCCTTCTGCCTTCTGCCTTCTGCCTTCAAAACAGTCGGTGGCCGACCATTCCCTGCTCGTCGATCTCGTTGGTGAGCAGCCAGCCAACGACCTCGCCCGGCACGAAGCGATCGTCGTTGTATTTCGTGGCGTCAAAGGCCGCTGAGCCGTACGCGACGATGTCGGGATGTGATCGCGACAAGCGTTCGATGCGCTCGCGCCACAGCTCGAAATTCTGACGCCGCAGATCGACCCAACCCGTCCGCGCGTATTTCTCTACCGCGTCACGATCGATCGCAGACGGCGCATTGTTGGGCGGGGCGGGTGGGATGTTGATGCGCGGGCCGCGCGTCAGGCGACGATCGGCGCGAAGAATTGGAATTCCGATCGTCGTCACGAGGCTCACAATCTGAGTGTTCTTCGACAGGTACGATTCGACGCGCGTCTGCATCTCGGCCGGCGCCACGCGAAGCATCGCGGCGAGATCGTCGCCGAGAGCTTCCCGAAGCAGATACGCCTCGATGAGCAGCTTCGATAATTTCGGTGGGCCAAGGTGGCCGACGGCGATCGAAGGAAGGACTTTGCCGGCCATGCTCTCCTCGAGCCGCTGCATCGCGTGGATCGCTTGCTGGCGCAAAACACCGGCGCGATAACTCGGCTCGGTGATGGCACCGTCGATCGCCGACAGAACATCGCGGCCGGTTGAGGCGCCGAGGATCTCGAGGATCGTGGTGCGTGCCACCTCCTCCGGCGTCACGTACTCCATCTGCCTCGGAAACGTGATGGCCTGGAATTCGCCGATCGTGAAGAAGCCGTTCTCGCCGGTGTCCGCGCCGATGATCTTGAGCGGGACATCGCGTCCTTCGAACTTGCGATACGAACTCGCCGGCTGATGCGTATCGAGTCTGTCGCCGAGCGTTTCCTCGCGCGGCTCGATGAGAAAGGCAGGCCCGCGATCGCCGCGCAAGCGCACGTGGGTCTCGCCCAGGCGCTTGAATCCGATCATGGCGCCGGGCTTGATCTCCTTGATGATCGATGCACCCGGCGTCCGCGCGAGCAGAAAGAGCAGGCCGGTGTGGGCGAATCCGATCGCCGACTTCGAAAGCAATTGCGCCGAGGGCTTATCTTCGCTGTGGGTGTACGGAACATTGATGCCCATCCCGCCCGTCCCGGTCGTCCCAACCTTGACGTAAACGCGTACCGAGCTGTTCTCCAGCGCGCGATGCAGAAAGAGAATGTGCCGCACAATTTGCGGCACGCCCTGCGCGATCATCAGCTCGCGCACGGAGCGGATCAGCGGCTGCAATTCGCCGACCTCGATGGAGCCGCGCCGTGCTTCGATGCCGTCGAGCAGCATCTTCGTCCGTTCGGTGACGGTGAAGACATCGAGATAGGCGATGGCGGTCGCAGTGTTGATGCAGTCGACGATGACTTCCGGCTGATGCTGGCGGATCAACTCGACGAGCGAAGACTCGTCGGAAAATAATGCATCAAAATGTTTACGATTTGCGATCAGCTCCGCGCGATCGATTCCCTGCAGCGATTGCGGGAGGAAGATGTCGCCGGCTGCCGCGACGAATTCGACGTCGCGCGTTTCGGCCCGCAGGATCGCAACCGCCTCGTCGACCTCGCGCTGCGTCAGCGAAGAGATGACGATGCGCGTGGGATGCAACTCGCGAACGGCTTCGCGAGCGACCTGCACACCCACCATGCCGGCGCCGCCGAGGATCAGGAGGGTGCCCGACGCGGTGGCCTCTACACCCGTTCTTCTTCCCCTTTCGGAAGATCCCAACGCTCGGTGATGCGCTCATGCGTCAGCCAGCGCTCGCAATCGAGCGCGGCCATGCAGCCGGTGCCGGCCGCGGTCACGGCCTGACGATAAATGTGATCGACGACGTCGCCGCATGCGAACACGCCCTGAATATTCGTCAC
>QHVX01000210.1:216-723 GCA_003222375.1 Acidobacteriota bacterium | reverse complement strand
ATCCAGATCGAGCTGACCGGCATACGGCGCGGTGTTAGGCGTATGGCCGATCGCGACGAACAGACCCTGCGCTTTCATGTCGGAGATGGAGTTCGACTGGAGATTGCGGATCTTGAGCGAGGTGACGCCGCCCTCTTTCGTGCCGATGACTTCATCAACGGTCGAATTGAAGACGAAATTGATCTTCGTATTTCCGAACGCACGCTCCTGCATGATCTTCGAGGCGCGCAGTTCCTCGCGTCGGTGGACGAGAGTGACCTTGCTCGCGAATTTCGTGAGGAAGGTCGCTTCCTCCATCGCGGAGTCGCCACCGCCGACGACGACGATCTCCTTGTTCTTGAAAAAGAATCCATCGCATGTCGCGCAGTACGACACGCCGAATCCCTGCAGCGCTTTCTCGGACGGGAGACCGAGCTGCATCGCGGACGCGCCGGCGGCGATGATGACCGCGTACGTTTCGTACTCGCGCTGGTCGGTGGTGACGATGAACGGGTGCGTACGAAGGTT
>QHVX01000210.1:0-200 GCA_003222375.1 Acidobacteriota bacterium | reverse complement strand
CTCCGCCTGCTGGCGCATCAGGTCCATCAGCTTGGGGCCCAGGATGCCTTCGGGGAAACCGGGATAGTTTTCGACGTCGGTCGTGATCGTGAGCTGTCCGCCCGGCTGCAAGCCTTCCAGGACCAGCGGGGTGAGATTCGCGCGCGAGAGGTACATCGCGGCGGTGCATCCGGCCGGGCCCGATCCGATGACGAGAACTT
>QHVX01000474.1 GCA_003222375.1 Acidobacteriota bacterium | reverse complement strand
TTTCCAGGTCTTGCCGCCGTCGCGCGAGACCTGGAGATTGCCGTCGTCGGTTCCGTCCCACAGCAGGTCCTTGTTCATCGGCGATTCGCTGATCGTCGTGATCGCGGGCCACGCCTGCACGCCGTCGTGACGCGACAGCGTGTATTTGTTGGGAACTTTTCCCATGATCGGGAGCTTGTCGCGATCCTGACCGTTGGTCTGATCGTTTCCGAGTCGCGTCCAACTGTCGCCGCGGTCGGTGGACTTGAAGAGGTAGTTGCCGCCGTAGTAGATGGTGTGCGAATCGAACGCCGAGATGACGATCGGCGAGTTCCACTGGAACCGATAGCGCTCACCCTCTGGAGCGGGCGGACGAATGTTGCGCGACTCGTGCGTCTTGAGATCGCGGCGATTCACATTTCCATCCTGCGATTCGGAATAGACGATCGTCGGATCGGTCGGATCAATCTGGGCGTAGAAGCCGTCGCCGCCGCTGGTGGTCAGCCATTCGGAATTGGCCGCACCAGACGTTGTTGTCCTGCAAACCGCCGCAGATGCGGTACGGCCGCGACATGTCGTACCCGACTTCGTAGAACTGGCCTAACGGAACGGTGTTTACGAAATCCCACGAGCGACCGCGATCGCGGGTGATGTAGATGCCGCCGTCGCTGCCGGTGATCATGTGATTGGAATCGCGCGGATCGATCCAGGTGGCGTGATAGTCGCCGTGGATGCGCTGAATCAGATTCGATCGGAACGTCTTGCCGCCGTCTTCGGAGTAGAACATCTGCGCGCCATGGACCCACAGGCGCTGATCGTTGTTCGGATCGACGCGGATCTGACTGTAGTAGCTGCCGCGCGGATTCGTGTCCGACATCTTCGTCCAGGTCTCGCCTTTGTCGTCGCTGCGAAACACGCCGCCTTGCGCGTGCTCCACGAGCGCGTAGACGACGTTCGGATCGCGGCGGTAAAACGCGACGCCGATGCGGCCAACTTCTTTGATCGAGGTGTCGGGGTTCGCGGTGGCGGCGCGGGATTCGGGTCCCACGGCAAACCCTTCTCGAGTTTTTTCCAGGTCGCGCCGCCGTCGGTGGTCTTGTACAGACCGCCGCTCGGCCCGCTGCCGCTGAATCCGAAGACCGTGCGACGGCGCTGATACGCGCCTGCGATCAGCGTGTTGGGACTCGACGGATCCATCGCGATGTCGTTGACGCCGGTGTCTTCGTTGATGAAGAGCACGTTCTTCCACGTCGCGCCGCCATCGGTGGTCTTGTAGACGCCGCGTTCTTTCGACGCTCCCCACAAGTTGCCGGCCGCCGCGACGTAGACGGTGTTCGGATCGTTCGGGCTGACGACGATGCGTCCGATGTGATGCGTCTCATCGAGCCCGACGTGTTGCCAGTTTTTTCCGCCGTCGAGCGATTTGTATACGCCGTTGCCCCACGACGAGCTCTGTCGATTGTTCGACTCACCCGTGCCGACCCAAACCATCGATGGATCGGATTGCGACACGGCGATATCGCCGATCGTCGACACGCTCTGATCGTCGAATATCGGCTCCCAGGTCGTGCCGCCGTTCGTCGATTTCAAAACGCCGCCCGATGCCGTACCGACGTAAATGATGTCGGGATTGCCCTCCACCACCGCGAAGGCGTCGATGCGTCCGCCCATGACCGCCGGTCCGACTTCGCGGAACTTCAACGGCTTGAAGGTTGTGTTGATGTCGGTTGGTGTGGAAGTGACCGTCGCTGCCAGAACGATCGCGAAGAAAAGCATTCCTCTCCTCCGTTTCCGAAAAGAAAGTCGGAAATCTACTGCTCAGGGGGTGTCTCCCGGACAACGAGACTCCACAAGCCATCCGCGACGTCGATTCCGGCAGGGATCGAAAAGTCGACCGGAAGAATCAGTCCCTTTTCGCCGCGGATCGGCTGCACGATCGCCTCCGACTGCCAGCTCGTTGAAGACATGCGTCTGCTGCGGCGGCCCACCTGGAGCCGCAGTTTAAAACGCGATGTCCGTTCGTTGTTCAGCGTCGTTTCGATCTTCCCGCGAAAGCCGTGCCCCGGTTCCGGAAGCCCATCGACGACGAGGGTGGAATCGCCGACGACTTTTTGCTCGATCGTGGCGTAGAT
Organism: Acidobacteriota bacterium; assembly: GCA_003222375.1. Classification (GTDB taxonomy): domain Bacteria; phylum Acidobacteriota; class Thermoanaerobaculia; order Gp7-AA8; family Gp7-AA8; genus Gp7-AA10. The sequence continues at coordinate 521 of QHVX01000474.1, read as the reverse complement.
CGCGATGAGGACGTTTGCTGTCACGACGGCGACGTTGACCCAGAATTTTTCGCGCGCGAGTATGCCGGTCTCGGGAACTGCCCACGTCAGGACAGCCCATCCGGCCGCCAGCGCCCAGAAGCAGCCGGGCTGCATCCGCTCCTGCGCGATGCGCAATTACTGTTGCTTCGCCACCACGCCGATGTTCGCGATGGTAGCTCCCTTCGTCATCGACGGCACCGCGCACACGTAGAGCACGATTCCCGAGACCGGCGCGCGCGCTTCGAACAGCGGGCGGTCGAGATAGTCGGTGACGGTGCCGAGCTTCATGCCCTGCTGCACGTACGTTCCGCGTTTCACAAGCGGGTAGAAGATTCCGTTCTGATCGCTGCTGACGGTTTCGACTTTTTCAATCCAAACCGGATTCGCCACCGGCACGACTGCACCCGGCAGCATCTTCAAGTAGCGCATGACGTTGAAACAGCCGTTCGCGAGCACTTCGATGTCGTCGGTCTCGGTCGTGCCGGCATATCCCGCTTCGA
>QHVX01000229.1 GCA_003222375.1 Acidobacteriota bacterium | reverse complement strand
CATTCACGAAGGGAACGCTCAAGGCCACCAACGTCAATGTGGTTGCGCCGGCAGGAACGGCGACGGGCCAGGCCGAGCTGAATCTCAATACAAATCAGTTCAGCTACTCGATCCAATCGAGCTCGATCGACCTGTCGAAACTGAAAATTCTCTCCTCGATCGCAGGCCTGCTCGGCGGCAACATCACGCTGAATTCAAAGGGCGGCGGAACGTTCCAGCAGCCGGAGCTCGACGTCGACGCGACACTCAATCAAGCCACGCTTCGTGGATTGAACCTTCCACCCGGTTCGCCGCCGCCGGCGATTCATCTCACCCTTCACGGCGGACAACTCGTGGTGCGCGGCTCCGTCGCCGACGTTCTGTCGATCGAAGGAAACGGCACGATGACACCGGATGGAGCGCTGAGCGGATCGGTTGTCGTCCGCATTCCCGATCTGACGAAACTGCTGGCGATCTCGCCGAACACGTCGTCGATCGATGCCAGCGGAAACGTGACCGCGAACGTGCAGCTCGGCGGTAACACGTCATCGCTGGAAGCGTTGCGCATCGACGCGACCTTCCCCGAGTTCAACGTCAAGATTTCAGAGCATCAATTTGCGCCGATCCGCCCGCTGCATCTTGCGTTGCGGAACGGACAGCTCGTCTTTCAGGATTTCCAATTTGCGCTGAAGGGCACCGCTTCGACGTTCGGCATTGCGGGCTTCGTCGAGGTGACCGGTGCAAAGCGGGTGAACCTCGACGTGCGCGGAGCGCTGGAAGCGGCGCTGTTGCAACTGTTCATGAAGGACGTTCGCGCCGACGGCCACATCAACGTCGCGCTCGGGCTGCATGGAGCGTTGCCGGCGCCGACGCTGTCGGGGACCGCCGAATTCCGCGACGCCCAAGTTCGCTTCGCGGGATTTCCGCAGGTCATCGATCACATCACCGGCACGCTGCGGTTTCGCCAGGATCGCGTCGACATCGATTCACTGAACGCCACGCTTGGCGGAGGCACAGTGACGGCCGGGGGCTCGATCACGCTCGAGGGATACAAGCCTCAACGCGTGCGCATCGTCCTTCAGGGAAACGACGTTGCCATACGTTACTTCGAGGGCGTCACGGTCCAGGGCAGCTTCAATCCGCTCGTCATCGCGGGCGACGCGAATCGCATCACCGTGCAAGGCGACATCGACCTCACGCGCGGTCTCTACTTCAAAGACATGGACCTCGGCAACGCGATCCTGGGAATCATCCTGTCGCGCAAGACTGTGACGCCCATCGTGGCGGCATCGTGGCAGGACAAGGTCTCCCTCGCCGTTCATCTCACCGCCGCGCAAGGAACGCTTGCCATCCGCAACAACATCGCAGACGTCACCGGCAGCGGTGCGATCGACGTCACCGGCACGCTCGCTAATCCGGTGGTTCTCGGCGAAATCACGCTGGATGAAGGCGGCAAAGTCCGATTCCAGAACATCGACTATCAGATCGTGCGGGGCACAGTCGGTTTTCAAAATCCATTTCGCATCGATCCATTCTTCGACGTCACGCTGGAAGCGCGCGTGAGCGGCGGAATCTCGGAGATCGAGTCCGGGCCTCTGACGGTCACGGTCAACATCACCGGCACGATCGATCGCATCTCGCCGTCGATCACGTCCGATCCGCCTGCCAGCGACGTCACGCTCTTCTCGCTGTTGGGACTCGGAGGTCTCACCACGAAGAACGGATCGCAGGAGCCGACCAACGCGGCCCTGGCTGGGCGATCACTGTTGTTTCAATCGGCAGCGCGGCTTCTCGGATCGCGCGTTCTACCGTTTGTCGATTCATTCTCGTACGACGTGAGTGGCCTCGACACCAGCGGCGACCCCGGTCCGAAGGTCAGCTTCGAGAAGCGCATCTCGGACAACTTCAGACTCTTCCTGGTCTACAACACGCGCGATCAAAAACGTCGCGTGGTGATCGAGTGGCAGGTCAATCCCGAATGGACGGTGGAGTTCAAGCGCGACGAGATGTCGAGCGAGTACGCGACCGACGCGCGATTCCGCAAGCGTTACGAAGGGCATTGGACGTGGGGCAATCAGGGCAAGAACGCCATGGCCTTTTTTGCGCGCTTCCTCGAACCGCCGAAGCGCTCCCAATCTCCCGCCGACCGACCGCCCGTGCCGCCGCCCGCGGGTGCGCCGGTGGTCACGGCGATCAACTTCACCGCCGATTCGAAGTTCGATACGACAGTGTTAGGGCAGTACGTATCGCAGAGCGTCGGCGAGCCGCTCTCGATGCGCGAAGTGCAGTCATCGATCAAGAGCCTCTTCGACACCGGAGATTTTCGCGACATTCACGTCGATTCGAAGCCGACCGACGGCGGCGTCGCGCTGACGTTCTCGCTGTCCGTCAACTATCGAGTCGCCGAAGTGAAATTCGATGGACTCAGCGGCGCTGACCGCGATCGCGCAACACGCGAGCTGACCTTCCGCGTCGGCGATGTCCTCTCGCTCAATGCCGTCGATCGCGGCGCTGTAGCGGTGCAGAGTTTTATGAATCGCTCGGGTTATCTCGAAGCGACTGTCGATCCGGAGACGAACTTCTTGCGCGATCAAAGCCGCGCCTCGGTGATTCTGCACGTGGCCAAAGGACCGCGCGCGACTGTCGGAACCGTGCTGCTGGAAGGGAATGTCGCGCCCTTCACGCCCCAGGAGCTGATCGCGCGGATGCGGCGCGGCCCCGGCAAAACGTTCCAGGTTAACGACGCGCGCCTCGATGCCGATCGCATCCGCAATTTCCTCGTTCGACGCAATTTCCGCAAAGCTGACATCCGCTTCCTCAATTACACGTACAACAAAGACACGAGGCAGGTTGCTCTTCGCTATCGCGCCATCACTGGTCCGATCGTGCAAGTCGAAGTCGCCGGCGTCCCCAAACGCGATGTGAAAGGTTTGATTCCATTTCGAAAGAATCAGGCTTACAGCGAGGACGCGATCGAGACAGCGTCTAACGACATCGTGAAGAGTTACCAGAGCCGCGGATTCTTCAACGCCGCTGCCGATGCCGAGGAGAAGCTGGCCGGCAATGTTTGGTTGATCACATTCCACGTGAATCCGGGAATGCACTACCAGCTCACGACAGTCACGTTCAGGGGAAACCAAAAGATAACCGACAAACAACTCGCTGGCGTGGTGACGACGTCCGTGTCGGGCGGCATCCGCTCGTTGCTGTCAACAATCTTGCGTCGTCCGACCGGCGTGACCAAGGCCCAGATCAGTTCCGATCGCGATGCGATCGAATCGTTTTACCGGCTCAATGGCTTCTCGGACGTGCAGATCGCAACGCCGGTCGTGAAGACGAACCTCGGCGGCACGATGACCGTCGACTTCCCGATCGTCGAGGGTCCGCAGACGTTGCTTGCCGATGTGCGCGTCGAAGGCAACCAGCAGGTCTCGACGCGAAGTCTTCCGAAGCTGCAGCTCAGGCCCGGCGATCCTCTGAATCCGCAGCTCGAGCGGCAGGACATCGTCGCGCTGCAGACGTTCTATGGCGACCGCGGAAACACTGAAGTGCAGGTGAAACCTCGCGAGGAGATCAGCGCCGATAAGACTTCCGCGACGGTTACGTACGTGATCGCCGAGGGGCCGGAAACGAAAGTCGATCAGGTGATTGTGCGGGGCAACACCTACACCAGCAGCAATGTGGTGTTGAAGCAATCGGATGTCGGTAAAGGCGATCCGTTCAGCTACACCAGCATTCTCGAAGCGCAGCGCAATCTGTATCGCCTCGGCATCTTCAATCGCGTTGACGTGCAGGCCGAGCAGGTCGGAACGTCAGTCTCCGATCGCAATGTCGTGATCTCGGTCGAAGAAGGAAAAGATCTGACCGTCAGCGGATCGCTCGGATTCACGTCGCCGATGCAGAGCGGCATCAGCAAAGCGTCGCTTCTCGGATCGGCGACTATCGCCCATCGCAATCTGTTTGGAACCGGCCGTTACGTCGGCCTCGAAGTCATCGAGACGCAGAATCGCTCGCGGCAGGACGCGTTCCTGACCTATCGCGAGCCGTTCGTCGGTCCGTGGCAGGTGCCGGTGCAATTGACGCTGTTTCAGAGCGACGACCTCCGGCGCGGCTCGCACCTGCGCCAGCGCGGCACATTCGTCGAGGCTTCGAAAGTCGTCGGCCTGCAGACGCGATGGTCCGTCCGTTACGAATATCGGATCTCGGATTGCATCATCGAGAGCCCAGGCGATGTTTGCGACCAGGCGCATCGGTCGATCACCAACATTCGCATCTCGAGTCTGACTCCGACATTCTTCTGGGACAGGCGCGACGATCCGCTCGACCCGCATCGCGGATTCTTCACCAGCGCGTCGGTGCAGTACGCGTTCAAAGCGCTCAACGCCGACGCGCATTTCCTCAAGGAGTTCACGCAGGGATCGTGGTATCTGCCGCTCACGCAACGGACTGTGTTCGCTACATCGGCGCGCATCGGATTGATTCAGCCGCTTGGTCAGATCGTGCCGCTCAGCGAACGATTCACGGCCGGCGGCGAGTCGTCGCATCGCGCCTACGCACTCGATCTCCTCGGCACACTGTGCCTCGACCCCGACAACAGAAATTGCCACGCCACCTTGCCTCTTCTCGAGGACGGTAAGGTTGCCCCCATCGGCGGCAGCGGACTGTTCGTAGCGAACGCGGAGTATCGCTTCCCGATCTTCTCGAGTGTTGGAGGTGCCGTTTTCGCTGACGCCGGAAACGTCTTCGCCAACACCGCCATCAGCGCCGGCGATCTTCGATATGGAGTCGGAACGGGCGTACGTTATCTGTCGCCGGTGGGTCCGGTGCGGTTCGATCTCGGCTGGAAGCTGAAGCGACAACTCAGCGGCTGCGAGAACCCGATCGTGCTGCCGGATTTGTCGCGGGTGTGCGGGCCGGGAACGGGCAAACAGAAGTTCGAGAAGCCGTTCGCGTGGTTCATCACGCTCGGCTACGCCTTTTGACGTCATTCTGAGCCGCGTAGACGGCGAAGAATCTCGCCGGCGGAGATCCTTCCCCCGCTCGGCGGGGTCAGGACGACGGATCAGAACGACGATTCGACGCTGTCGGCGGCCGCGCGAACCCGCTCTGCTTCGAGCGTCGCGACTCGATTTCTAAGATCGGCGATCTCGGCGTGCAGCTTCGTCAGCTCGTCTTTGAGCGCCTCGCGGGCGAATTCCTGCGACTTCGCCTGTAACTTCTTGAGTTGCTCCGAAGAGAACTGGGTTAGGCCGCCGAAAACGTCGCGCATCGCTTGTTCGAAATCACTCGGCATACGTCACGGAGCCAGCAATTGAAGTGCCACGCGCCTTCATGGGAAAATTCGGCCGGTCTTCCCAGTGGAAATCCGAAGTTTCGACGACTTCTGGCCGTATTACGTCCGCGCACACTCGCGCGAGCAGACTCGCGTTCTGCATGCGATCGGCTCCGTGATGGCGGTCGTCATGCTCGGCGTGGCGTTCGCGATCAGCCTCTGGTTTTTGATCGCGGTGCCGCTGGTCGGTTACGCGTTCGCGTGGTACGCCCATTTTTTCGTCGAGAAAAACAAACCGGCCACCTTCGGCCATCCGTTCTATTCGCTGGCCGCCGATTACCGCATGACATTTCTGATGATGGCCGGCCGGATGGACGAGGAAGTTGCGAAGTACGCAGTCAAGCTATAGTTCGGCGCTCAATGCAATGGCCGCCATTGCGTTACGCCGATTGGAGCGACACCTGCGAGACGTTGCATTTGTGGACGCAGGTCGTCGGCAAAATCCGGATGGAGAAAACGCCACCGATCAATCACTGGTGGCACATCACGCTGTACATCACGTCGCGCGGCTTCGGCACCTGGCCGATTCCTGACGGCAACCGTACATTCGAGATCGACTTCGACTTCATCGCGCACCGCCTGAGGATTTTCACCAGCGACGGCGCGACTCGCGGCTTCGAGTTGCGGCCGATGAGCGTGGCCGACTTTTACGGCACGATCATCGATGCGCTGGCTGCGCTCAACATCGCGGTCAAAATCAACACGCTGCCCGCGGAGGTCGCAGATCCGATTCGATTCGAGGAAGACCGCCAACACAAGTCGTACGATGCCGAGGCGGTCACGCGTTTCTGGCGCGTTCTCTTGCAGACCTGCCAGGTGATGACGCGCTTTCGATCGCACTTCATCGGAAAAGTCAGTCCGGTCCATCTTTTCTGGGGCGGCTTCGACATGGCGGTGACCCGCTTCTCGGGACGTCGCGCGCCCGAGCACGGTCCGGTTCCTTCGCTTCCGCTCTCTGTCGTTCGCGAGGCGTATTCGCACGAAGTGTCGAGTGCCGGGTTCTGGCCGGGCGGGATGGGATTCGATGCCTCGTTTTACGCCTACGCCTATCCCGAGCCGCATGGATTCGGGAAGGCGAAAGCGGAGCCGGACGAGGCGCGGTACGACGATCAACTTCACGAATTCGTCTTTCCCTACGAATCGATGCGCACCGCGCGATCGCCGGGAGATGCACTCATGGAATTTCTCCAATCGACATACGATGCCGCGGCAGACCTCGGCCGCTGGCCACGGCGGGAGCTCGAGCGTCAAGGAGTGACTCATGGGATTGCTTGACGGAAAGACCGGAATCATCTTCGGCGTCGCGAACAAGCGCTCCATCGCGTGGGCGATCGCGCAGGCACTCTCGCGTGAAGGGATGCGGCTGGCGTTCACGTATCAGGGCGAGCGATTGAAAGAAAGCGTCGAAGAACTGACGACCAGAATGGACGGCTCCGTGTTGCTTCCCTGCGATGTGACGACCGATGCCGAGATCGAGGCAGTCTTCCGCGAAGTCGGCGAGAAATTCGGCAAGCTTGACGCGCTTGTCCACTCGGTCGCCTTCGCGCCGCGCGAAGATCTCGAAAACGAATTCGTGAAAACAACGCGCGACGGATTCAAACTCGCACACGACATCTCCGCGTACTCCCTTGTCGGACTAACGCGCGCCGCACTCCCATGGATGGAAAAAGCGGGCGGCGGATCCGTCCTCGCGATGACGTACTACGGCGCGGAAAAAGCTGTCGAAGGCTACAACCTCATGGGGGTCGCGAAGGCGGCGCTCGAAGCGAGCATCCGCTACCTTGCCGCGAACCTCGGTCCCAGGAACATTCGCGTGAATGCGATTTCGGCGGGGCCGGTGAACACACTGGCTGCGCGAGGCATCAAGGGATTCACCGGCATGCTGAAGCATCACGCCGAAAAAGCGCCGCTGCGGCGGAACGTGGAGCTCGAGGAGATCGGGAACGCGGCGCTGTTTCTGCTCTCGCCGATGTCGTCGGGAGTCACCGGCGAAGTTTTATTCGTCGACGGCGGCTACAACATCATCGGGTTGTAAGCGAAAAACTCTTGATCAGACTGATTGCGGGCAGATGCTCGAGCGAGACCGTCTTGGCGCCCGCCGGCGGAACGTCGAATGTCGCGACGCTTTGCATCTTGAGTTGATCCGTGCGGAGGACCGAAAGCTCATAGGCGTTCGAGGGCAGCTTCTCGACGATCGCGACGCCCTGTCCTAACGGATTCACGAAGATCCGCACAGAACCTTGCGCCGAGGTTGCGTTGAAGGCCTTCGTGCCGGCCATCGCGAGGACATTCAACTCGAAGTTGAGCTTCTTGTTCTGATCGGCGAGCCGTTCATTCTCGACTGTCAGGCGGCTGATTTCGGCATTGTGCGACGCAATCCGCTCGCGCTGCGCGCGCACCGCCAGCTCGCGCCAGCCCCACAGCGCCGCGAAGACAATCACGCCGGCGATGAGCCAGCGCCGCGGTTCCATGTAGAACCGCCGATGCTCGTCGACGAGAGTGGCTTCCCCGATTTCCTCGGGCTGCTCAGGCGTTTCGCTCAGCGCTTCGGCTCCTGTGATTCTGCGGATTCAGGAAATTCGAGGTCGACGCGGACGCCACGCCGTGTCGGCGTGCGGCTCCCGGGATACCCGCTCGCCTTTCCGCCCGACTGGCCATTCGCGCCGTGACTCTTCGAGCCACCGTTCCAGAAACCTTTGTTCTTCTCGTTCTCGCGTGGATAGCCGGGCATAGGAGTGATCGATTTTACGTCATCCTGAGCCGCGCAGACGGCGAAGGATCTCGTGCACGAGACCCTTCGCTGCGCTCAGGGTGACGGCCTATTGCGAATGAAATGTGTAGTCGATTGCCACGTGGGTGCCGTCGACGATGCGGCCCTGTATGCGGATGCTCGCGGTCACTGGAGCAACGCCGGCGGTGATGCCCTGACCGGTCAGCTCGAACTGATCGCCGGCGACCCGCAGCGTTCCGTTCATCTGCCCTTGCTCATCGGCGGCGTTTGCGGACGCGGTGGGACGCGACACCATCTGTGCGGCCGCCAGCTCCGCCGCGCTTTCGGCAAGCGCCGACGCGACGATGCGCGAGCGGAATCGCTGCGCTTCCCTGAGCGCGCGCGAAGAATCGATCAGCATCAGCTCCATCAGCGCGAAGTACAGCACGGCCAGCGC
>QHVX01000215.1 GCA_003222375.1 Acidobacteriota bacterium | reverse complement strand
CGCGCATTCAGGTTCACGCCGTGAAGAAGGTCGAGAGCCGCGACTCCGAGATCGCGAAGCGCGCCTTCGATGCCTTGATGATCGAGCCGTCAGTGACCGCCGATGCCGTTCGCATCAACACCCGCTATCCGAAGCAGAGTCAGGGCCTCTTCGACTGGATCGCGGGAACGAACGTCAACATGGGCGTCGAGTACGAAGTGACCGTGCCGCGCATGGCCAACCTCGAAATCGACGACACCAATGGCGCGATCGATGTCAGCGATGTCCGCGGCTCGCATCGGCTGTCGACGACCAACGGTCACATCGAGCTTCTGCGTTGCTCCGGCGATGTCGATGCCGAGACGACCAACGGCCACATTCGCGCGGAGCTGGCGGAGGTCACCGCCGGAAAATCGCTGCGGCTCGAGACGACGAATGGCGGCATCACTGTCGCGCTGCCGCGTGCAGTGGCCGCTCGGATCGATGCCTCGACGACCAATGGCTCGATCAAGACCGATCTGGCGGTGACGACCACGGAATTCAAACGAACCTCGCTTCGCGGCACGCTCAACGGTGGTGGCAGCGCCGAGCTGCGCCTTCGGACGACCAATGGATCGATCAACATCGAAGCACGCTGATCCGTATTTTTTGAACCCCAAATAAAAGTTTTCTTTGCTTCCGGGCGAACCTCGCCTATGATGCGCGCGCCAATCTCCCCATCTCTGGAAAAAGGAAGCGTGCATGATCAAGCGCTCAGCAATCGCTGTTGCCGTAACTCTTGTTCTCGCAGTCAGCGCATTCGCTCGGACCTCCGAACCCGTCAATAACGTCGGAGGAGTCTTCATGCAGCCTCTTGCGCAGCGATTCAATGCCAGCGGATTCTGGCTCGCCCTCCATCCACAGATCGCGACTGTCACGACAGACGCGGATGGTCTGCTGCCTGCGCCGGGGATCGATCTCGAGAAGAAGCAACGCGATGAAATCACAGTCACGGCTGTGACACCCCGTCCGAACGGGAACGACAAGGACCGCGGAAAACCCAAGGACATCGTGATCGTGAAAGCCGGCAGTTCTAAAGCGGATCTACGGACGCTGCCCCAGGACAAACCCGAAAAGAAGGAACGTGAAGAGCGAGAGGAGCCGCCGTTCAACCCGATCATGGTGCAACCGCCGGACGTACCGGACTCCGGCCGGATTTCAACGCAGTCAGTCTTCCTTCCACAAATCAACGCGCTGGCGCCGCCGCCACTCATGAATTTCGACGGTTTGGATTTTGAGACTTGGGGCGCTGGTCATCCGCCTGACACTAACGGCGACGTCGGTCCGAATTACTACATTCAGACCATCAACACCTCCATCGGCATTTTTCGGAAATCCGACGGCGTCCGAGTGGCGGCATTCACGTTCAACACACTCATGAGCCAGGGTCACTTCGGAAATCTTTGCGATACCGATAATTTCGGCGACCCGGTCGTCTTGTACGACACATTCGAGGACCGCTGGATCATCACCGATTTTGCCTTCAAACTCTCAGCCGGAAGTGTCGTCAATCCACCCGGCGCTTATCAGTGCTTCGCGGCATCGATGAGCGGAGATCCGGTAAGCGGCGGTTGGAACTTTTACTCCATCAATACCAACAACGCGCTCGGCGATTATCCGAAATTCGGTATTTGGCCGGACGGGCTGTACATGTCCGCCAACATGTTCCCTTATCCAGCCGGTGGACTTTTTTTGAACTCCCGTGTGTACGCGTTTAACAAGGCGCAAATGTATGCCGGCAGTCCGACGGTGCAGGTTGTTTCGTTCGATCTCCCGAACAATGATTTCACGCTTCTGCCCAGCAACGCGCGGCTTCAAACAGGAGCGCCCCCTGTTGGTACGCCAAACTTCTACGTTTCGACGTCGCAGTTTCTGAACGCGCTCACCGTTTATAAGTTCCACGTCGACTGGGATAAGACTTCGCTGTCTACCTTCACTGGACCTGAGGTCCCGATCAACGCCACTTCCTGGCCAAATGCGAACGTGCCGAATGCGCCGTCGCAAGGCGGCAATGCGCTCGACGTTCTGCAGATTCGAGCGATGATGCAGAATCAGTACACAAATTTAGGCGGCGCTGAGTCCTTGTGGCTCAGCCATACAGTCCGCAGGCCAGGCGTCGATCCAATGGGTGTGCCTAACGGATTCGCCGCACCCCGCTGGTATCAAGTCGGCGTCGCTGGCGGTACCGTTGCTGCGGCGACAACGCAGGGAACAACCTGGGATCCTGACGGCACGAATGTGATTTTTCGATTCATGCCCAGCCTGGCCGTCGACCGCGCCGGCAATATGGCCCTCGGTTACAGTACATCGAGCAGCACGACTAAGCCAGCCATCAAGTATGCCGGACGGCTTTCGACCGATCCTGTCAACACATTCAGCCAAACCGAGCAGGTCCTCATTCAGGGCACAGGTACGCAGAGTTTAACCTGCGGCGGCAACCCATGCACCCGGTGGGGCGACTACAGTGCGATGACACTCGATCCGGACGGCTGTACGTTCTGGTACACGAACATGTACTACGCCGTCGATGGTCTGAATCACGTCACGCGCGTAGGTTCCTTCAGATTCGCACCGTGTACGCCTGTCGGCAGTGGCGGATCGCTCTCGGGCACCGTCTCCGCTGCGGCCGGCGGGACTCCAATTAGTGGCGCAACTGTAACATTTGGAAGCAGAGTCGCGACTACGGACAACGCCGGCTTCTATGTCTTCCTTGACGTTCCAGCAGGCAACTACAGCGGCGTCGCAGCGAGTGCTCCGGGCTACAACCTCGGTAACGCATCTAGTGTTGCGGTTACAGATGGCGGAACGACAACCGTCAACTTTTCTCTGAGCACAGCCGTCGCCAGTGCGTGCCTGACCGATACGACGCAAGCAGATTTTCAAAGAGGAGTCGCGACAAACGTTGACCTGACGACCAGCCCCGGCGACGTCTTGTTATTCGCGCCGAGCCTGGATCAGCAGCAGTTCATCAGCGCTGGAAGCGGCAACGGCATCACGACGACTCAATGGCTTGGACAGACTTTCGTTCCGTCCGTGACAGGACAGTTGAATCGCCTGGATGTCGATCTGTTTTGTTCCGGCTGCTCCGGCACAAATCCGCCGATCACGATCGAGATCAGGACAGCCAGCGGCGGTCTGCCAACAAGCACCGTCCTCGCAACTACAACGATCCCGGGTTTCTCGAGTGGAAGCTCTACTTACTACCCGGCCACATTTGCCAGTCCGGCCACACTGACCGCTGGGACGCAGTATGCCTATACGATGCGCATCACCACTGCGCGAACAGGAACCTACGCCGGCATCTTTAGTCCGAACGCGGCCGCCTATCCGAACGGCGATCGCGTCATTTCGACCAACAGCGGTGCGAGCTGGTTCATCCCGACCAGCGGTAACCCTCCGACGATCCGCGACCTGGCGTTCAAAACTTACATGCAGAGCGGCTTCTCGCGATCCGGGAGTCTGGTGTCATCCGTCAAAGATGCCAATCAACCCAGCGGCGGCGCCGCAACGTGGTCGACCCTGTCCTGGAACGGCTCGACTCCACCAAGCACGAGTTTGAAATTTCAGATAGCGTCGAGCAACTCTGCCTTCGGTCCGTTTGACTTCGTCGGCCCCGACGGGACGGCCGCGACGTTCTTCGCGAGCAGCGGAGCTTCGCTCAGCCAGTTCAACGGCAAACGCTACCTCCGCTATACGGCCTATCTTGCAACCACGAATACTGCAGTCACTCCCACGCTCAACGATGCCACGATCTGCTTCGTCGATACGCTGCCGACGATTCTCAACATTGCAGCAGCCAGCGCGACTTACGGAGGTACGACGACACTCTCGGCGACGCTGACAGCACGCGGGAATTCCGTGAGTGGAAAAACGATCGCATTCACAATCAATGGCAACGCTGTTGGGAGCGCAGTGACTGATGTGAGTGGTGTTGCAATGTTGGCCAACGTCAGCGTGGCGTCGCTTAATGCAGGCAATTATCCGATCGGAGCAAACTTCACAGGTGACAGCCCAACCTATTTTGGGACTTCAGGCTCGAGCACGCTCACGATCAACAAAGCGATGGCCACCATCAACGTGACGCCCTACGACGTCACTTACGACGGAAGCGCACACACTGCCACTGGAACCGCAACAGGCGTGCTCAACGAATCGCTGACCGGTCTCGACCTCAGCGGAACGACACATACGAACGCCGGCGATTACACCGACACGTGGACGTTCACGAACAGCAACTACAACAACGCCAGCGGGACCAAGAACGACAAAATCGGCAAGACGACCGCCACCATCAGCGTGACGCCCTACAACGTCACTTACGACGGAAACGCACACACTGCGACCGGAACCGCGACCGGTGTAATGGGCGAATCGTTGACCGGTCTCGATCTCAGCGGAACGACGCACACGAACGCCGGCAATTACACCGACACGTGGACGTTCACGAACAGCAACTACAACAACGCCAGCGGGACCAAGAACGACAAAATCGGCAAGGCGACCGCCACCATCAGCGTGACGCCCTACACCGTCACTTACGAC
>QHVX01000214.1:7842-9073 GCA_003222375.1 Acidobacteriota bacterium | reverse complement strand
AAACACCGGGACTGCGCGGGTCATGGTTTTTCCGCGCGAGATCGGCCGATGCGAGGTTGTGTCGGGAGTCTCCGACGACGATCTGCGCTACGGCTTGAAGGCGATCGGAATCGCCGGCTGAGAGCCGGCGCTACGTGGAGCCGGCGCTACGTGGAGCCGCCTCTGAGGCGGCTCAAGACGTCGTAAGCCGCGGAGACGTCGTGATGCCGGTGTCGCTGGTTTTCTTCACCGGCAGCTTGATGACCATGCTCGTGCCGATGCCTTCCAGCGACGCCACGGTGACCTCGCCGCCGTGCGCTTCCACGATCTGCTTCACGATGTAGAGGCCGAGGCCCGTGCCGCCGCCGCCGCGGAGGGATTTGTTGCCGCTCTGTTTGTACTTTTCCCAAATCTGCTGCACTTCGGCGGCTTTGATTCCCATGCCGCTGTCGGTGACGGTGATGACGAGCGATTCCGGCAGGTCGCCATTGCGTACGATCTGTGCGCCTACTGAGATCAGACCTTTCTTCGGCGTGAACTTCAGTGAATTCGAGACGAGGTTGATGATCGCCTGTGTGAGCTTTTCGACGTTGCCGATGACTTGCGGGGCGTCGCGGCCGTGCGCGCTCATGAGGAAGATCTCGTCGCGACCGGCGACCTGCTGCAGACTGCGGACGGCGCGCTTGAGAACGCCCGCCACGCGCACCGGCTCTTTTTCCATCACGAAGTTGCCCGACTCGATCTTCGAGAAGTCGAGCAGTTCGCTGATCAGACCCATCATGCGTTCCGACTCGCGCTGCGCCTCGGTCAGCAGATCGGTGTACATCGAGTCGAGCTTCGCACCTTCCTGGCTGAGCACGAATTCGAGCGTTCCCTGGATGCCGGAGAGCGGACCGCGGAGGTCGTGCACGATCTGCGCGGTGAAGTCGGACTTACTCTGCTCCATCTGGCGCTCGTTCGTGACATCTTCGAACCACAGTGCCACCGCCGGAGCGGAGTAACCATCGGCGGTCATGATCCGCTCGACGCGGAATGTGCGTCCTTCGATTTCGACGTCGATGGCGCGGTGCTCGTCGCCGTCCATGAAGAAATCCTGAAGCCAGCCACGCTCGCCGCCCACCGCCCGCGCGCCGGCGTTCAACCAATCCTTGGCGTCGCTGCCGAACGTCGTTTCGAAGGCACCGTTCTGCCATTCGACGCCGCCGTGATCGTTGACGATCGCGACCGGCACTGATAGTTTTTCTGCGATTTC
>QHVX01000214.1:7275-7811 GCA_003222375.1 Acidobacteriota bacterium | reverse complement strand
CTCGTGCTGCAGCTTCGCCAGGTTGAACAGCGTTGTGAACGGATCGAATGGACTGAGCACGAGGAGCTTCTGCAGATCCATGCGCCCGTCGATGAGTGAAATCAGATAGCCCTCCTGGGCGGTCAGGTTGAAGCGATCGAAGTTGGTGAGAAATTCGGCACTCAGCCGCGGTACGGCCGACATGCCTTTCGAATTCGCGAGCAGATCGCGCACGATGTTGTTCCGCACGATCTCGGTGTAGCCGCGCAGAGAAAGGTCGTCCGGATACGCGACGCGCGCCTCCATCAGCTTCAGATAGGTGTGCCAGATGCCGTATTGTTTGACGGAATCCGCGACCAGCCGCGCCCAATCCTGAGCTACGGAACTCTTAGGGGAAGCGACCGACGACATGGATGCTTATTGTATCCTGACGTGGTGTCCGAAAATGTGACCCCACCCGCACCAAAACGCCTGCACTCGCGCTTTTTCGCCCTCTTCGTCGCCCTGGCGCTCGGCATTCCATCCGGCTTCGTGCTGGCGCACGTGATCCACTTCCC
>QHVX01000214.1:0-7147 GCA_003222375.1 Acidobacteriota bacterium | reverse complement strand
GGATGCCGACTTCTATCACCACGGCGGATTCAATCCGAAGTCGATGCTCCGCGCTGCCTTCCGAGATCTCGTGCAGCGAAAAAAGGCCGAGGGAGCATCGACGATCACGCAGCAATTAGCGAAGCAGCTCTTCCTGACGCCCGAGAAACATTGGACACGCAAGATCAACGAGATCGCCCTGGCGGTCGACATCGAGAAGAACTTCACAAAGGACCAGATTTTCGAGCTGTACGCGAACCAGATGTACATGGGTCACGGCGCGTACGGCGTCGAAGCGGCGTCACGCCTTTACTTCGGTAAGCATGCGAAAGATCTGACGCTGCCCGAGTCCGCGATGATCGCCGGATTGTTTCAACATCGCGGCGGTTACTACAGCCCCATCAACCATCCCGATCACGCCCTTGGGCGGCGCAATCTCGTGCTGCATCGCATGCTCGAAGAGCGCTACATCAAACCGGAGCAATACCAGCAGGCCATTCAAAGTCCGATCGTCCTCGGCACTTACAAGGAAGAGACACCGAAAGTCGGGGGCTATTTCTCCGAGGAGATCCGGCAGTACATCGAGCAGAACAAGAAATTCGGCATCGAGAATCTTTATCAACGGGGCCTGAAGGTCTACTCGACGCTTGATCTCCCACTGCAGGAAGCGGTCGAGAAAGCGCTGCAACGCGGATTGCGACGATGGGACCGCCGCCGCGGATTCCGCCGGCCAGGCCGCAATCTGATTGCCGAAGGCGTCGATCCCGAGACTTACAAGGATCCGAGCTGGAGCAACGAGCCGTATACGACCGACAAGCTTTACAGCGCAGTCGTGATGCACGTCGATGCCAACCGCGTGACGGCTCGCGTCAACCACGACAACATCGAGCTCATGCCGAAATCGTTCGTGTGGACGGAGCGGTCCGACATGGTTGGAGTTCTCAAACGCGGCGATGTGATCTGGGTTCGCCTCGATGAGGATTCGAAAACGAAAGCGCGGATGTGGAAGCTCGATCAGTTGCCGCAAGTGCAGGGCGCGGCGGTCATTCTCGATGTCAAAACCGGGGAAGTGCGCTCGATGGTCGGCGGCTACGATTTTCAGCTTTCGAAATTCAATCGGGCGATTCAATCGCGCCGGCAAACCGGATCGTCGTTCAAGCCGATCGTGTACGGCGCGGCATTCGAGAAGGGACTGACGCCGGCCGACACGATCTTCGACGAGCCGATCGCGATCCCGATCGACAACAAGACGGTCTACGCGCCGAAAAACTATTACGGTAAATACTCGGGAATCGTGACCATCCAGCGCGCGCTGGAGCTGTCGATCAACGTTCCGGCGGTCAAGACGTGGATGATGGTCGGTCCGCAGCGCGTCACCGAGTTCGCCCATCGCCTCGGCATCACCTCCGACATTCCGCCCTATCCTTCGACCGCGCTCGGCGCGGCGGGCGTCGCACCGATCGAGTTGACCGCGGCGTACAACGTCTTCGCGAATCAGGGCGTTTACGTGAAGCCGCAGATGATCCGCAAGATCGTCGATCAAACAGATCGCGTGCTGGAAGAGCAGACGCCGACGCTCTCCGAGGCGACACAACCGCAAATCGCGTACGAAGTGGCGTACATGCTTCGCGGCACAGTTCTTCGAGGGACAGCTTACGAGGCACATACGCTGCCGCCGCCGATCGCCGGAAAAACAGGAACGACGAACGGATACACCGACGCATGGTTCGTCGGCTTTTCGCCGGAGTTCTGCGTCGGCGTTTGGGTCGGATATGACGATCCCGGCCGATCGCTGGGCCCGGGCGCGACCGGCGCCGACGTCGCACTGCCGATGTGGATCGACATTTTCAAGCAGATCGACAACTTGAAGCTGCGAACGACGCGGCCCGACTTCGAGGCACCGCCGGGAATCGTCGTCGTTCCGATGGACCTGAAGACCGGCAGGCGAGGCGTCGGGCCGTGCGCGCGCGTCATCATGGAAGCTTTCATTGCGGGTCAGGAGCCCGACAAGGATTGCAGCGGCTCGACCGTGGCTGTCGCGAAACTGCCGTACTACCTCCAGCGGCCTTTCTATCAGCCGAAGGAGATGGAGCCGACACTCGCTGCCGCGGACGCTTCAGCGCAAACGGGTGAGGGAGGCGAATCCCCGGCACCGCCCCCCGAAGACGAGACCACGACAACCGCGACGCCGAAACCTCCACCTCCGCCGACGCCACCCGGCTAGCGTAGCTCGTGATCCGGCGGCCAGATGTAGCTCGCGAGCACCCAATTGCGTTCGCCGCCCGCGAATTGCGCCTTGAGCGTATGGTTCGTCGGTCTTGACAGCAGCGAAGCCGCGATCGGCGTCGGCTCCCAGCGCCACCGGACCGAAATGTCGTAGCGATTGTCGCCGGCATCATCGATGCGCTCGACGCCAAGAAATTTTCGCCCGGCCACCGGCACTGCCCAGCCGTCCGCAGTCTGCACCGCGCCGTTAACGTTAATTAACCCCTCGCGCGTCGGTGCGAGGTTCTGGTCGACGTATCCGCGGTCGAGAAGAATCTTGGCGAGCGCTGGATCTGCAGACGCCGTCAGCTTCAGCGGCTCCGCATAACTCCGATCGATTTCAACGAGATACTGGATGCGCGCGACGTCGAGGCCGGGCGGGAAACGCAGATTCGCCGCGCTCTGCTGCGCAGGAGTCGAAGACTGGATCACGAGACCGGTGCGCCCCTCGGCGGCGGGCGGGGGAGCCAAAACCTGCTGCTTGCGGGCGTTGACAATCGCCCGCTCGCAAAGCTTCGGCGTGAAGACGAGAAACACGAACGCGATGGCGAGAGGAACGGCAAGCGTGCGAACCAGTCGCACTTCGCTCATTGCTTGACGTATTTCGTGATCATGTCGACCATTTTGTCGCGCGTCAGCGGCTTGCGCATCCACGCGTTGGCGCCGGAGCTCGGGAACATCTCTTCGAGCGATTTCTCGGGCAGGTCGGAGATCAGGATGATCGGGATGTCTTTCTTGTTTGACTGCGACTTCAGCACTTCACTCAATCGATTTCCCTTGATGCTGGGCAGATTGACGTCGAGGAAGATGATGTCGGGGGAGTTTCCGGCCAACACGTGATTGAACTCGATCCAGCTGGCGGCCGTCAGGACAGTACAGCCCTCCCGCTCGAGCAACGCGCGTCCGAGTTTCAACACCAGCGGGTTGTCATCGAGGATCAGAACCGTGACTTTCGATAGCGGCACCGTCATGAACCGGTCGTCCCTTCCTTGTTGCGGGCGTCATGATACATTTTTTGTTTTGGAAGAGATCACGCCCGTTGTTGCGCCGGACTCGCAACCTCCGACACCCCCGCCAAGCTTACCATTCCGTCGCCCGGCCGATTACTACTCTTCCCCGGTCGGCGAGGCAAGGCCGCTGTTCCCGCGATGGGTTCCATTCGGCTGCGGAAGCGCCGCCATCGTCGCGCTGATCGCCGTCTTCAGCCTGGGCATCCTGGCGTCGCAAGGAAAGTTGGGCGAGCTGTTTGATATCGCGTTTTGGTTACCGATGCAGGGCGAAATCGACAAGATGTTCACGAAGGACGTGAAGCCGGCCGACAAGGCGACATTTGACGCGGAAATGAAAACGATGCGCGAATCGGTTCGCCTCAATCGCATGCCGATGCAACGGCTGCAGCCGCTCTTGCAAATGCTCCGCGAAGTCGTATCCGACGAGCGCGTGACGCCGCCGGAAACTGCGCGTCTAATCGAACAGCTTCGGCAGATCAACAAAAAGTGAACTTCAAACTCGTCTCTTCATTCGAACCGCAGGGCGATCAGCCGCAGGCGATCCAACAATTGACGGAGAGCGTCCGCTCCGGCAGCCCCCACCAGGTCCTCCTAGGCGTCACCGGTTCGGGGAAGACGTTCACGGTTGCCAAGGTCATCGAACAGATCAGCCGGCCGACGCTGGTGCTGAGCCACAACAAAACGCTGGCGGCCCAGTTGTATCAGGAGTTCAAGAACTTCTTTCCGGAGAATCGCGTCGAGTATTTCGTTTCCTACTACGACTACTACCAACCGGAAGCGTACATACCGCAAACCGATCTGTACATCGAAAAAGAGATGACCAAGAACGACGAGATCGACAAGCTGCGTCTGGCGGCCACCAAATCATTGTTCGAGCGCCGCGACGTCATCATCGTCGCCTCCGTTTCCTGTATTTACGGCATCGGCGATCCCGATCTGTACTTCGGGATGCTGTTGTTTTTCGAACGCGGCATCGAGAAGCCGCTGACGCAGTATCTCCGCCGCCTCACCGAAATGCAGTACGAGCGCACGCCCTACGACCTGTCGCGCGGCACATTCCGGGTGCGCGGCGATGTGCTGGAGCTCTGGCCGGCGTACGAAGACGATGCCGTGCGCATCGAGTTCTTCGGCGACGAGATCGACAAGATCTCGCGCATCGATCCGGTCACCGGCCGCACCGGCGGCGACTTCGATCGCGTGGCGGTCTATCCGCGAACGCATTACGTCACGCCTCGGCAGCGGCTGATGGAGGCGATGGAGAACATCCGGAAAGATCGAAGCGCAACGCCTGTCGCAGCGAACGCTGTTCGACCTCGAGATGATGGCGGAGCTCGGCTACTGCAACGGCATCGAGAACTACAGCCGCCATTTGTCGGGACGCAAGCGAGGCGAGCCGCCCCCCACGCTCATCGATTACTTTCCCGAAGATTTCCTGATGGTCATCGACGAGTCGCACCAGACCATTCCGCAAGTCCACGGAATGTGGGGCGGCGATCGATCGCGTAAAGAGACGCTGGTCGAATACGGGTTCCGCTTGCCGAGCGCAATCGACAATCGCCCGCTCTCCTTCGATGAATTCGAGGGGAAGATGCATCAGATCATCTACGTCTCGGCCACGCCGGGTTCGTATGAGTTGGAGAAGACAGGCGGTCTCTACGTCGAACAGGTGATCCGCCCGACCGGCCTGATTGATCCGGACCTCATCATCCGTCCGGTCAAGGGGCAGGTCGACGATCTGATCGGCGTGATCAAGGACAGAGTCGCGAAGAGCGAGCGCGTCATGGTCACGACGCTCACCAAGCGGATGGCCGAGGATTTGACCCGATATCTGATGGAGCTGGGGATCAAGGTCAATTATCTCCACTCCGACATTGAGACGCTCGAGCGCATCGCGATTCTGCGCGACTTCCGGATAGGGATTTTCGACGTGCTGATTGGTATCAACCTGCTGCGCGAAGGTCTCGACATGCCGGAGGTCTCCTGCGTCGCGGTGCTGGACGCTGACAAGGAAGGTTTTCTGCGGTCGCAGACGTCGCTGATTCAAACGATCGGCCGCGCCGCGCGAAACGTCAACGGCGTCGCGATCCTCTATGCCGACAGAATCACCGACTCCTTGCGGCTCGCTATCGACGAGACGAATCGGCGACGCGCGATTCAGCAGAAGTACAACGAGGAGCACGGCATCGAGCCGGCCACCATCATCAAGGCAGTCGACAGCGACCTGGTTCGGATGGCGAACCTCGACTACGTCGACCTGGCCGGTCCGGTCGGCAAGAGGCGGCTCGATCTCGTCGCCGACGAAGACCTCGACAAAGCGATCAGCCGGCTGACCAAGGAAATGAAAGAGGCGGCGAAAAATCTCGACTTCGAAAGGGCAGCCGAGATTCGCGACCGCCTCCGCGAGCTCAAAGAGATCCGGATTTTCGTGTGATGACTCTCAAAACTACTTTACTACTTTGATACAAGCATAGATAAAGCATCCAGAAGCCCTTACATATTTGCAGGGACCGCACGGGACATCGATTTTTTCAACTTTGCCGCCACTGCAATTCGCTGTAACGGTCGCCTCAGAGTCCCCGGTACAATCGCAGTCATCGCATTTCGTCGTTGAAGTGTCCTTCAATCCCCGACCGCCCGGAGCAAGGCGCAGGTCGACGGCCTGACGCGCGAGACAGCCCCCAAGAATGTTGTTCAGGTTGGCTTCCTCGGCGATGACCTTCTTGTAGACATAGTCGGGCAAGGCCGACATCCTTCGTTTCGTAGAGGCCCCAAAGCTAGCCGTGACAGATAAAACTAACGCCAGACCAATTACGGTTACTTTCGGCACGGTTGCCCTCCTATTCCTCGATGTTCACTACTTCTTGCGCGCCAGCAAAGGCGAGTGGAAGTTGGTGTTCATGAACGTGACTAAGCCTTGAAGCTTGGTGCTGAACTCGCCGGCAGCAGTCGCCCGGGCGTTGGGATCGGCGCCAGTCTTCATTGCGGCAAACGACTGTTTCAAATCGACGATCTGCTGCGGGAGGGCCGAAACCATCTGCAGGCCGACCATGAGCAGATTGAGGTTGCGGTAGCGACTGACGAAGGCTGGCGTCTGTGCCACCACATTGTTGAGAGTGTGTTCTGCTGCAGCGACCGCCGGCGATGGAGTCTCAGTGGCCGCAGGAGAACTGGTGTTGGTTGCGATTGGCGGCTCCAGTAGCGACTGCGTCTGCGCACTGAGCTGTCCAATTGCGTCCGGCACGGTGAAATCGATCGCTGCCAGCCGTGGGGCCTCGATCAATCCCTTTGCCGCATACGTCGTCGGAGCGAGCCGGTACCGATAAATCATGCCGTGATCGCCAACGACATATCCGCGGTCGCGGCGAGGGAGGCTGAACGCTTTGACAGGTGAGGGAAACGGGTACTGCCGCGAACTCCAGCGATCTCCGCCGTCGTTGGTGAAACTCACCTTGCTGTAGAGAATCGACCAGCCGACTTGCGGATCGGCAAATGCGATCCGCTTTCCCGGAGAGCCGGCCATCCCCTGCCAGGTTGCGCCGCCGTCCGCTGTCTTGAAGAGTTGTCCGGTATCGGGAGCTCCGGTCCGTATGTAGCCGGTTCGCTCATCGATGAAAAACGCATCTTCCGGTCGCCCGCTGACCGGCGAGGTAATCAGATTCCAGCTCTGGCCGCCGTCGTCCGTGCGCGCGACGAACGCCAGATCCAAGTAGGCGTTCTTGCCGACGGCGTAGCCGGTCTGCGGTGTTAGAAACTGCAGGCGCACCCACTCGCAGTCGACTTCGCGCGTCAGGCCGTCGACCTGCGCCTTGCTCCGGCATTGAAAGACCGGATCCCAACTTCGGCCGCCGTCCCGCGTGGCGTAGATATCTGCGCTGTGGACCGCGACGCCGTTA
>QHVX01000224.1 GCA_003222375.1 Acidobacteriota bacterium | reverse complement strand
TACACGCATGTTCTCGGACCGAACATCGTCGGTGAATTCCGCTTTGGACTGGGACTGCGAAAAACGCACGTCGACATCCAGGCCGGCAACGACACGCCCATCGTCCGCTACACCAACCTGACCCGCAC
Source organism: Acidobacteriota bacterium (assembly GCA_003222375.1). Lineage (GTDB taxonomy): Bacteria > Acidobacteriota > Thermoanaerobaculia > Gp7-AA8 > Gp7-AA8 > Gp7-AA10. Next base: position 3,736 of record QHVX01000224.1, on the reverse strand, counting down.
ACCGATCATCGGCAACTCCGGCGCCTTTCCGATTCACCGCGATCAGCGCGACCGTCAATTCGTCTACAACCTGAGCGGATTGCTGTTCACAAACCACGCGCTGAAGGCGGGCACGGACATCCGGCGTCAATCGCTGGATGATCTCGCCGATAACTTCTCGCGCGGTTTCTGGACTTTCCGCGCGGCTTCCTGCGGCCAGACCTTCGCCAACGACTTCGCGGCCATGATGGCCGGCTGCGTCAGGAACTTCCAGAAAGGTTACGGAAACTTCTTTCTCGAAAACAGAATCAACGAAGAGAACTTCTACGTGCAGGACGACTGGCACCTGTTCTCGAACACCACCTTGAACCTCGGCCTGCGTTACGAATACGTCGACGTTCCGAAGGAAATCAAGCATCGCGTCGACTACCAGTTCAAGGGCAGCGGCTATTTCGATCCCAGGCTCGGTTTCGCCCAGACCATCGGCCTCGACAATCGTTTTCTGAATCTGCTGACAGGCGGACCCGATCAGGCGGTCGTCCGCGGCGGATGGGGACGATTTCACGGCCGCGTGTTCCAATCGATCTTCTCGCAGAACGGCGCGAATCTTCGGAACAATCCGCCTAACGGCGTGTCCCTCAACATTTTCGATCTCACGAACCTCGCAGATCCGACCAATGGTTTTGTCTTTACGCCGGGTGTGCCGCCGAGCATCCGTGTCGGCGGCCTCCTTTTCGTCGATCCGAATCTGAAGATGCCGTCCACCAATCAGTGGAACGTCACATTCGAGCGTGCCTTCATTCTCAATTCATCGCTTCGCCTCAGTTACGTCAGCAAAAGGAGCAAGGATCTACTCCGCTACGTCCCCGACAACCTGCCGCTCGATCCACGTACCGTCGGACCGGTCACAGTCGTGGATCATCCCTTCAACGCGCCGGCTGCCGGATTTCCTGACCTACGCGGCAAACAGATCACGAAATTCAACTCCGATCCGTGCGCCGGCACAGGATTACCGGGTGTCGCGACGAACGCCGCGTGTCCGGTCGCCGTTCCGCTGGCGGATAACGAATTCAGTTTCCGCGTGCCGCGATACAACGAGCGGCGCCCCGATCCGCGTTGGACGACAAACCTCAGAGTCAGGAATGACGCCGAGAGCGACTACCGGGCGGTGGAGTTCGAGTGGGCGAAGCGCTTCTCGCCGAACCTGCATTTCCAGTTGAGCTACACCTACAGCCGCTATTTCGACAACAACTCCGAGGCCACCTTCGTCGGTGGAGGCGATTCGAATGGACAGGGACCGATCGCCAAGAAGTACGCGTGGGGCCATTCGCGATTCGATTCGCCCCATCGCATCACGTTGTATGGCACGTACATGCTTCCATTCTTCAGAAATCGAAAGGACGTTCTCGGTCTGCTGTTGGGCGGCTGGCAGGTCGCTCCGGTTTACCGTTACTCCACCGGCACACCATTTACCGTCACCTCGAACGCAGTTGATCTCGATCTCGACTCATTCTCGGAGTCGCGGCCGGTGCTGGTCGATCCGTCCGTGCTAGGCACGAAGCTCAATGATCCGAGAACGTCGCAGCAGAAGCTCCCGGCATCGGCGTTCCGGAACCCGCAGTTCGGCGACACGATCGACATGCTGGTTCCGCGCAACGCGTTCCGCATCGGCGACACGAAGCAGCTCGATCTCGGGATTTACAAAAGTTTCCCCCTGCCGCATGGGGAATCGTTGATCGTCCGGTTCGAGGGATTCAACCTCACCAACTACTCGCAGTTCGGTTTCCCCGCCAGCACCAACATCAATCTCGCTAGCTTCGCAACGCTGACGGGCCAGGCCAACACACCGCGCGTTCTGCAGGTCGGCGTCCGTTACCTCTACTGATCCCTCGCAGGGGCCGGCCGACGCCGGCCCCGCCCACCCCTTGACAAACCGGCCCCACCGACTTAGTGTATTAGTTGTCTAATACACTGAGACAGGAGGCCGCCATGAAACATATCGTCGCCGCCCTCATCCTCTCGCTCATCATGAGTCTGACTCACGCCACGCGGCCGGAGGCCAAGGCCAAGGCGCACACCAAGCGCTGTCACGACATCACGGCGCTGCAGGGCGCCTCGATTTTCATCCGATAGGAGAAAACCATGAAGTCTTTTGCCATGATTTTTCTGTTCGCGACCGCGCAGTACATTCCCACCGACGCCGAGCGCGCCCGCTGGACGATGCACGACATGAAGAGCTGGATGATCGTTTTCGAGGCCTACAAGGCCGATCATCAGGAATATCCGCACGTCACAACGCTCGAACAGGCTCGCGCGATCGGCGAGCCGATGTACATCCGGCACGCGCCGATGAACGATGCCTGGGGCAACCCATACCGCATCGAGGCCGACGGCAAGAGTTTCCGCATCGTCAGCGCGGGCGCCGACGGCGTGTTCGAAAGCGACATCTCGCAGAAGGGAACGCTCACATCCTTCAACGACGATGCAGTCGCGACGAACGAAGGGAGATGGCTCGTGCGTCAGTGGGAGATGAAATAGGTGTTTGCGATCAACACCGCCGATCCAGCGCCGATCTGGAAGCAAATCGAAGAGGGCATGCGCCGGCTCATCGCCCTCGGCGCGCTCAAGCCGGGAGCGGCGGTGCCGTCGATGCGGGACCTCGCGCGCGATCTGCGCGTCAATCCCAACACCGTCGCCCGCGCTTATCAGAGGTTGACCGAGGCGGGGGTGCTGGCGGTGAGGAGGGGGGAGGGGACGTTCGTTGCCGATCAGCCCGCGCAACCGCGGAAGTCGGAGAAGCACGAGATGTTGCGGGAAGCGGCCATGCGATACGTCAGCGCGGCCGTGGCCGCAGGGGCGGAGCTGGAGGAAGCGAAGGAAGCTGTGGAAGCGGCGTACAACCGGTTGGTCCGCGAAGAGAGGAAACGAGCATGAGCGAACAAGCGATCGAAGTCTCCAACGTCACCGTCCGATACGGACGTCTGCTGGCCGTCGACCGCGTCACGTTCGCCGTTCCGCGCGGATCGGTCTACGCACTGTTAGGCCGCAACGGCGCCGGCAAGTCGTCACTGGTCCGCTGCATCCTCGGACAGCGTGAGCCACAGGCGGGCCGCGTCCAGCTCTTCGGCTCCGATGTCTGGAGCCAGCGGACCGCGCTCATGCAACGCGTCGGCGTGGTCAGCGAAGAAGCCGATGCGCCGCCAGAAATGACGGTCGATCAACTGGCGCGATTCTGCGCGGACACCTACGCGCGCTGGGACCAGAAAGAGATCGATGATCGTCTGCGTCGATTCGAAGTGTCGCGTGACAGCAAATTCGGCGCACTGTCGAAAGGACAGAAGAAGCAGGTGCTGCTGGCGCTGGCGCTGGCGATGTCGCCCGATCTTCTCGTCCTCGACGATCCGACGCTCGGCCTCGACGTCGTGGCGCGCAAGTCGCTGTTCGAAGAAGTCATCGCGGAGATGGCCGATCGCGTCGCGATCATGAAGAACGGGACGCTCGTGCTGGAGGAAGACCTCGACGCGCTCAAGGCCCGATTCCGCCGTATCCGATTCGCGGCCCAACCCGTGGCGCTCGAGCAAAGCGCGCTGCGCACCGCGCTCGTTCGGAGTTGGGGAAGTGGCGCCGAAGCGATCGTCACGAACTATGACGACGTGGCGTTCGAGCGCCTCCGCACCACCAACGCCGAAGTCTCGGCCATGTCGCTCGAAGAAATTTTCATCGCCGTCTCCGGCGAAGGAGCCCAGTCATGAAGAAC
>QHVX01000223.1 GCA_003222375.1 Acidobacteriota bacterium | reverse complement strand
CGCGCACGCGCACCTGTTCCAGCGCCAGCGCGCGAATGATCGTCGACACAGTTTGACTGCCGGCATTGCCACCGGTCCCGATGATCAGAGGGATGAAGAATGACAGCGCGACGACTTTCGCCAATTCGCCTTCGAAGTGACGCAGAACGGACCCGGTAAACGTCTCGGCGACGAAGAGCAACAACAGCCATCCGATTCGGCTGCGCACGACTCGGAAAATCGACGTGCCGAAATAATCGAGCACTCCGCGGCTCCACGGCTCCTCGGCGCTCACACCGCCCATGCGGAGAGCGGCCTGCGTTTCGCGCGTGACCAGCAGATCGATCACGTCATCGGCCGTGATGACACCGATGATCCGATCGCTGGTGTCGACCACCGGCAGCGCGCTGAAGCCGTACTTCGCGACGATGCGCGCGACTTCGCCCTGATCCGTTTCGGGAGTCACCGAGACGACGTCGGCCGTCATGATCGACGAGATCCGCGCGTTCGCGTAAAGATCGGCGACCGTCGCCACACTCGGATCGGCGTGGCGCAAGTGCTCGAATGTCTGCGCGACATTCCACGTCGCGCGGATGCGGACGAACTTGTCCGTCATCAAGCGGCCGGCGGTCTGCTCGCCGTAGCGGAGCAGGTTCCGCGCAGCCAGCGCGTGTCCGGCCGACATTGCTGCCAGAAAAGGCGCGCGGCGTTCCTCGGGCAGATACGAGAGCAGCGCGGCAGCGTCGTCGGGCTCGAGAGCGTCGAGCGCCGGCGCGATGGTGCCGATCGGCAGGCGCGTCAGGGCGAGCTTGAGCGTTTCGGCGCTGGCGTGCACCAGCGTCTCGCCGAGCTGCTGCGGCGCGAGATGCTGCATGATCGTAACGCGATCCTCGCGTTCGATTTCGCCGAGGAGCTCGGCCAGATCGGCGGCGTGCAGCGGCGCGAGACCCTCGCGCAGCGACTGCGGATCGTGTCGCGCGATTTCAACGACGTCGGTAGCCAGCAGCGGCGCGATCTTCACGGAGAAACGATACCGCGAGTATCACTTCGCAAGCACCCGGATGGGCAGGATCATCGCCTGAAGCCCGTCAAAGAGGAGACGGCGCTGGATCGCCTGCGGCGTCTCGTTGTGCAGCAGGCGGTGATACCACTTCTCCTCCTTGAAGATCAGGCGGCCCATGAAGAACATCGCTCGTGGAAATTCGTCGCTGATCTCCGTGCAGATCTCCTCTACCGTCGCCACCGCCTCGGTGCCGACGCGCATGCGGTAATCGGCCGCCAGCCCGTGCGCCTGCACCCAACAAACGTAGCGTTTCAGCGCGCTCTCCGTCGCCGCAGTCAGCTTGTCGATCTCCTCAGCGCCCTTGAAGACTCCGGAATCGACCACCGCGGCAGAAACAAAAATGAACTGACGGAAGTAGTTCGGAAACGACTTATGGATGGATAACACCTGATGCAAGCCGAATCCTGAAAATCCGCTGACGGCGATCACCGCCGTCGGCTTGTTGCGATCGAGCACTGACGCTTCACACGTCGGTTCCGATGCAGCGATGCCGATGAGGACGTCATCCAGGTGCCGTAGATCGGATTTGATCCGATCGTAATGCCGGCGAATCGCGAAGCAGACCGCGATCAGAATCGCGGTGATCACGAGCGTGATCCAGCCGCCCTGTCTGAATTTCTCGAACGACGTGATGATCAGGATGCTCATGCACATCACCAGTCCGGTGCCATGGATTGCCAACTGGCTCCGCCAGCGCGGCTCCTTCGCGCGATCCTTGATCCAGTGGCGCGCCATTCCGAGCTCGGTCAGCGAAAACGTGATGAAGACGTTGATGGAATACATCACTACCAGCGTCGTGATGTCGCCCCGCGTGTAGAGCAGCGAACCGACTGCGGCGATTCCCATCATCAGGATGCCGTTTTTCGTGACGAGTCGATCGGAGAGCTGGCTGAAGCGATGCGGCATCCACGAATCGACTGCCATGTTCGCGAGCACGCGCGGCCCATCGAGAAAACCTGTTTGCGCCGCGACGAACAGCAGCGCCGCCTCGGCGATCAAAGTCGTCACGATGAGGACGGCGCCGCCGAGATGCCACGATCCGAACAGGCGCCCGAGGAGCACGGCGTTCATCGTCTGGCCGGCGATCGGACGCGAATCGGTCAGCAAATAGCCGAACATGATCCCGCCGGCGGTGAAGGCCAGCGAGAACGCCATCAGAAACATCGTCCGTTTTCCTGTCTGCACGCGCGGCTCGCGCAGAATCGCGACGCCGTTCGAGACCGCCTCGATGCCGGTGTACGTGCCGCCGCCGAGCGAATACGCGCGCAGAAGGAGAAGCGTGACGGCCAGGCCGCCGCTGCTCCGAATCGAAGTGTGAAAGTCGAACGAGGCGTTGCGAAAAACAGCGGGCAGACCGCCGAAGTGCGCGCCGACGCAATACAGAATCGCGAAAGAATGTGTGATTATAAATAGTATGAAAATAGGCGCGAGAATATTGACTGATTCCTTGACGCCTCGGAGGTTCAGGATGAGGAGCATTGCCAGAACGCCGAACTCGGCCGGTAACTTGTAGCGAAGCAGCTCCGGAGCAAGAAAGGACCAGATCTGATCGCAGCCGCTCGCGATCGAGACTGTGATCGTGAGGACGTAGTCGACGAGAAGCGCGCATCCCGACACCACGCCGACCCGGTTTCCGAGCAACTTCGTCGCGACGAGATATCCCCCACCCCCGCCTGGAAAATGCTGGATCAGATTGGAGTACGCGATGGAGATTACTGCGATCGTGATCGCAGTCATCGCGACGAGAATGATCGACAAGTGTGCGTGCGCGCCCAGCGCCTTGTACGCTTCTTCCGGTCCGTATGCCGACGATGAGAGGCCGTCGGCGCCGAGACCCACCCACGCCAGAAACGTCACGAGCGAAACGCGATGGAAGACGTGTGGATCGGTGACGTCGCGCGGCGGTCCAATGACCAGCCGCCGCAGGCGCGCGGTCGGCGTTTCGTCATGCATTGGGGATGACGACGACATCGAAGGGACGCGCTGCGCGCACGATGCGATCGATCACGCCGCGGCGAAACCGCCGCAGCAAGCCGTTGCGTCTGGGAGCGCCAAGGATCAGGACGTCGATGTTCTGACGCGAGGCCAGCGCGATCAGCGTCTGCGCGACATCATCGCCCTCGCACAGGAATACCGTGCCCCCGGCGCGCATCGCAAGCTCGGCCTGATAGAGCGCCTGCTGCGCCGGAGCGGTGGGCATCGCGTCGTTGCAAACGATGAACGCGATCCAACGGGCGTTCAGCGTGCGCGCGAGCTCCGATGTGCGATCGACGAGAAGAGTTGCGACGTCGCTGTCCGCCGGAAGTGCGACCCCTATTGCGTTTGGCACTCCACAACAATGGCGCGCGTCAGGAAAAGAAGTCCGGAAGGATTTCGAAAGAAGTTCGAAAGATCAGAGCGGCTCGGCGATGAAGCGGTAGCCGATCCACGGCTCCGTGACGATGTAGCGTGGATTGGCAGGGTCGGGCTCGATCTTGCGCCGCAATGAACCCATGTGGACGCGGACGGAATCGCGCGTCGCGCCGCCAGCTCCCCACACCCGGGTGATGATGCGATCGAGCGTCAGCGGCTTGCCGGCATGCGTGGCGAGCAACTGCAGGATCGCGAATTCTGTCGGTGTCAGGTGCACTTCTTTTTTACCCTGTGAAACGAGGCGATGCTCGACATCGATCGTCAGATCGTCGAAGCGCAAAATGTTGCTGCTGCCGGTCCTCCGCAGTTGCGCGCGCGTTCGGGCAAGCAGCTCGGCCACCGAGAACGGCTTCGTGACGTAGTCGTCGGCGCCGAGGTCGAGGGCGCGGACTTTGTCGTGGTCGGTCCCGCGCACCGAAACGACAATGATGGGCGTCTGTTGCTCGCGCCGGATCGCGCCGATGAGAGCGAATCCGTCGGCGCCCGGCATGGCCAGATCGGTGACCACGAGATCGGGTTGCTGCTGACGCACGATCGTCATTGCTTCGTCGACCACGCCGGAGCTCAACGGCTCATATCCGGCCGCGGCATATTCTTCCACCAGCGATTCGCGGATGCGGGGATCGTCGTCGACGACCAGAATGCGCGCGCTCATGATGCGATCGGCGCGGACGGCAGGTCGATGACCGCTCGCGTCCCGCCCCCCTCCCGCGCCCCCACCTCCACCCTTCCCCCATGGGCCTCGGCAAATGCGCGCGCGATCTGCAAGCCGAGTCCGCGGCGCGCCGTATCGCTCGAATCGGAGATGCCTTCACCGCGGTCGAGAATCTCGACTCGCGTCAGCGTCGAGTCCGCGGGATGCGAGGCGGCATGCAACTCGATCTCCGCTCCCGGCGGCGACGCGCGGTCGGCGTTCTCCATGAGGTTCACCAGGATTTCCAGAACCAGTGAAGGATCGACGTCGAGCTCCGGACACTCCTCCGCGATCTGGATCTTCATCGGCCGGAGCATCGGAAGGTTTTCGCGAGCGGCGCGGAACAAATCGGCTGCCGGCGTCGGCTCGCGACTCGGCCGGACCATTCCGCTTTCGAGACGCGCCATCGCGAGCAGATTGTCGATGCGACGATGCAGGCGCTTGGTCTGCTCCTCGATCATCTCGGCAGCCGTCGACGTGACGCCGAGCGATGCGAGTTTCCGGCGAAGTGCGGAGACCTGCAGCGTGATCGTGGTCAGCGGCGTGGTGAGATCGTGCGAGACAGCTCGAAGAATCGACGTCTTCAAATCGTGGCTGGCGGTGAGTGCTTCCAAACGCGCGCGGGCCTCGATGAATGTTTCGCGCTCGACTGCCAGCGCAATCAG
>QHVX01000473.1:1689-2219 GCA_003222375.1 Acidobacteriota bacterium | reverse complement strand
AGAAAGCGCGCGAGGGAAAGCGTGTGGTGCGGCTGAAAGGCGGCGATCCGTTCGTGTTCGGACGCGGCGGCGAAGAGGCGGAAGAGTTGGCGGCGGCGTCGATCGAGTTCGAAATCGTTCCGGGCGTTTCGTCGGCGATCGCCGGGCCGGCTTATGCAGGCATTCCGGTCACCCATCGCGCGCACGCGACATCAGTCACCTTTGTCACCGGCCATGAAAGCGAAGACACGACGGGCGTCAATTGGAAGCCGCTGGCGCAACTCGAAGGCACCATCGTGTTTCTCATGGGCATCGCGAATCTTCCGATGATCGTGCGCAAGCTTCGCGAGCATGGCGCCCCTGCGACGCGTCCGGTTGCGATCGTTTCGAAAGGAACAACAACGCAGCAGAAGACGGTCACCGGAACCCTCGATTCGATCGAGGAACGCGCGGCCGGCATCGCGACGCCCGCGCTGATCGTCGTCGGTGGCGTCGTCACGCTTCACGACACCATCAACTGGTTCGAATCGAAGCCGCTGTTCGGCAAGCGC
>QHVX01000473.1:1133-1679 GCA_003222375.1 Acidobacteriota bacterium | reverse complement strand
AAGTACTGCAGTTTCCGACGATCGAGATTGCGCCGCCGTCGTCGTACGACTCACTCGATCGCGTCATCGACGGCATCGGCGACTATCAATGGTTGATCTTCACGTCCGCCAACGGAGTCGACGCATTTTTCGAGCGGCTGAAGCATCACGGCGAGGACTCACGCGCGCTTGCCGGCGTGATGGTCGCAGCGGTCGGCGAATCGACCGCCGATGATCTTCGCAAGCATGGCGTCGATCCCGATCTCGTTCCGCCGAAATTTCAATCGACGGCGCTTCTGCCGCTTCTCGACGCGGATCAGAAGGGCATTCGCACGGCCGTGGTTCGGGCGGCGGAAGGGCGGGAAGAGCTGATCGACGAGCTGCGGCGACGCGGTGGAGAAGTGGATCTGGCGGTCGGTTATCAAACACGAAAAGTCACCGCGGCCGCCGACGAGCTGCACGACATCGACGTCGTGACGTTCACCAGCGCATCGACCGCCGACAATTTTTTCGACGTGCTTCCCGACAAGAAACCGATCGAGACTGCGATGCTCGCGTCCATCGGGC
>QHVX01000473.1:0-1112 GCA_003222375.1 Acidobacteriota bacterium | reverse complement strand
GCCGACAGCGCCACAGTGCCTGCGCTTGTGGCCGCTATACTGCGCGCGTGTCGCGACAAGACGCACTGAACGACCGCGCGATTCGCGCGCTGCTCTGGGTCGCGGCTTTTTCCTTCGCAGTCGGTCTCTTTCTTTCGCTGACGCTGCTTTTGCGCGCCCTCCCGCCCACCGCACCCGTCGCCGTGGGACGCGTCACGGTCGAAGGCGCTTCGAAGCTTCGCGATTACCTCGCTGCGCTGATGTTTTTTGTGATCGTCCCGCCCGCGACGATCGTGTTGTATCGCCTGGGCTTGCGCCAGCTCGAGAGTTTCCGGGGAGTGGGGGCGTTCCTTTTTGTGACGCCGTTTCTTCTCGCGCCGTTTCTATACCTGACGACATTCAAATGGGGCTGGCCGGTCCTGATTCCGCTGGCCGCCTCGCAAGCCGGTCCGCGCATCGTCATCGCACTCGAGCGGACGCGCTGGCTGCGCAATCTCTTTCGCCGCGAGATGTTGCCGTTCCACGCCGCAATCGCAGTCGAGGCTTTGGCGTGGGTGATGTTTCGCTACATCGCAGTCGGCAGGCGTACTATTTATCATCACTATTTTCTGGTGTGCGCTTCTGCTGATCGCGCGTATCGCCACCTTCACGATCGGACTGGATACCGAGGTTGCGCTGCAACGCATGTCAGTAGCGGCGTTGCCGCTGGTCGCTCTCCCGGCGATGGCGTTGATGTTCGTGCGCGGCGAGATCGCGATCTCGATCGTGATGATCGTCATGTTGTGCGCGATCGCGGTTGCGTTGAGCGGAAAAACGCCCGTCGATGCGCACGCGATGCGCGTCGCGACGGCCTATTGCATCATCCCGCTTCTTCTCTATTGCGCGAGCTACGCTTCGACTGCCGCGCTCACGCAATGGATCGATCTCTTCCATCGTGGTGAAGCGCTCGGTCCGGCGTCCGATTACCTTCGCGGAAAAGTTCCCTACCGCGATGTCTTCGTCCTCCACGGCCTCCTCGATGACGGACTCCTCGACGCCTGGCTGATGAAAATTTTCGGACGCTCGCCCGCCGTCGGCCTCGCGCGACCGGCCATCCTCGGCTCCTTCGCCGCCCCCGCCCTGTGGTACCTCGG
>QHVX01000222.1:2166-6522 GCA_003222375.1 Acidobacteriota bacterium | reverse complement strand
CGAGCCAGGTCTCCGGCTCGCCTAACAAATTCACGATCGTGTCGGGCTACTCGCATATGTTCCTGCTGTTGTCGGGCTACGCGATCTTCGACAATCCGACTATGCCGATCGTCGGTCCCGGCGAGACGGCCAACGATCATTATGTCGAGCAGCTCGTCGACAGCGCGCAGGCCGCGATCGACAAAGTTGTTGAGATGGGAGTCTCCGATCGCGATCACATCGGCGTCGGCGGCCACAGCTACGGCGCGTTCATGACCGCCAACCTGCTCGCGCATTCGCGCCTCTTCCGCGCGGGGTTCGCGGAGAGCGGCGCGTACAACCGCTCGCTCACGCCGTTCGGCTTTCAGAGCGAACGCCGCACTTTCTGGGAAGTGCCGGCGGTGTACGAAAACATGTCGCCGTTCTTCTACGCCGACAAGATCAAGGATCCGATTCTGCTCATGCACGGCGAGGCCGACGACAACTCCGGCACGTTCCCGATCCAGTCCGAGCGTCTGTACATGGCGCTCAAAGGACACGGCGCGACGGTGCGATACGTGACGCTCCCCAGCGAGGCGCACGGCTACGCCGCGCGCGAAACCCTGCTCGACGTGCTGGCCGAGCGCATCAACTGGTTCGACAAGTACGTGAAGAACGCGCCGCCGCGGGCAGCCGCCGCGCCGTAGCACGTCATCCTGACGCCACGACCGCCAGAATCCGCTCTCCGAGATCGACCAGCTTCTTCTCGCCGATCCCATAGACCTCGCGCAACTGCGTGAGGGTCTTCGGCCGCAGCCGCGCCACTTCGCGCAGCGACCGATCGCCGAGAATGATGTACGGCGGGACTCCGCGTGCGGCCGCCAGCTCGCGCCGGAACTTCCGAAGCGATTCGAACAGCGCGCCGTCGACGCCTTCCCATGATTGACTCTCAACTTTCGATTTCCTTCTCTTCCGCGTGATCTGAACCAGCCGGACGTTTTCCTCGCCGCGCAGCACGCGCCGCGCATCGGCGGTCAATTTGAGCACCGGATAACGATCGCCATCCTGCTCGAGCAACCCGTGGCCGATGAGTTGATAGATCCAGTCGCGCAGCTCGGCCTGCGTGTGCTCCGAGAGCAGCCCGTAGGTGCTGAGCCGGTCATGTCCGAGCGAGCGTACGCGATCGGTGTTTTCCCCGCGCAGCACCGCGATCACGTGGCCCGCCCCGAACCGTTGCTCGGTGCGCACCACGCAGGAAAGAATCTTCTGCGCGATCACCGTCGCATCGGCAACGACCTCGACGTCGCCGAGACAGAGATCGCACGCACCGCAATTCGGGTTGGAAAAGTCCTCGCCGAAGTAATTGACGAGTGCCTTGTGCCGGCACACCGCGCCGCGCGCATAGCGATCCATCTCGTCCAGAAGTCTCCGTGGAGCGCCGCCGCCTTCGCCGAGCACGGACCGCCATACCAAAACATCCGCCGCTGAATAGAGCATCATGCAATCGGCTTCGAGCCCATCCCTCCCCGCCCGCCCGGTCTCCTGCTGGTAATGCTCGATCGACTTCGGCAGCCCGGTGTGCAGGACGAATCGGATGTTGGATCGGTCGATGCCCATCCCGAAGGCGACCGTGGCCACGACGATGTTGCAGGTCTCGTCCGCGAACGCGCTCTGCGTGGCCGTCCGTTCCTCGCGCGTGAGGCCGGCATGGTACGGCCGAGCGTCGATGCCTCGCTTGCGGAGCGAGGCCGTGATCTCGTCGACGTCCTTCTTGCGGATGCAATAGATGATTCCCGCTTCGCCGGCGTGGCGCTCGATCACCTCGATGGTCTGCTTCAGCGGCTCGAGCCGCGGCAGGACGCGGTAGGAGAGATTGGGACGATCGAAGCTGCCGACGAGCACCGCCGGATCGTTGAGCCGGAGTTGCGCAGCGATGTCGCGGCGAACGGCGGCGGTGGCCGTCGCGGTATACGCGTGCAGTGTCGCTTTTGGGAACCGCTCGCGCAGCTCGCCAAGCTGCCGGTACTCCGGGCGGAAGTCGTGACCCCAATGGCTGATGCAGTGCGCCTCATCGATGGCGAAGGTCCCCACATCGAGGCTGACCAGAAACTCCTGAAAGCGCTCCGCTACCAGCCGCTCCGGCGAGACGAAGAGCAATCGCAATTGCCGCGAGCGCGCCGCGCGCACCAACTCCCGCTTCTCTACCTCGGTCGTGGTGCTGTTGATCTGACGTGCGTCGACGCCAAGATCGCGGAGCGTGTCCACCTGATCCTTCATCAACGAGATCAGTGGCGATACGACCACTGTCAAATCTCCCGTCAGTAGAGGCGGCAGTTGATAACAGAGCGACTTCCCGCCGCCCGTGGGCATGACCACGAGCGAGTCGCGCCGCGCCAGTGCGGCCTCAATGGCCCGTTCCTGCAGTGGGCGGAGGGAGTCGTAGCCCCAGGTACGGCGGAGAATCTCGAGGACGCGCGGATCGGGCACTACGGAAAGTTTAACGGATGCATCTTTGGAGTGCGGTGCCTTGGCACCGCTTTAACCGCCGCCAGCAAGCTGCTGGCGCAATAGCGGCGGCAAGCCGCCGCACTCCAAAATTACTTGCCGCGGCGCGGATTCCGAGGGATCCTCGGAATGGTGGCTGACGAGCTTTGGGACACACTCCTCCGGTTTCATCGTGAGGTCGCGGTACCTGACATCGAACGCATTGTCGCGTCGGTCGAGCAGAAGCTTCCATGAACCCTGACGATCGTTTTCTCGCCCGCCGGCCGAGATTTATCGCGCATTTTCCTGCAGGAATACGGCGACCTCGGCCTTCGTGATTCGCCCCTCCGCGACGCCGATGACGAGGTCGTAGAGAGCATCTTCTTCGGCGCGGATCTTTTTGTTGTTCAGACCGAGAAAGGCGATGGCGCAGGCGAGTGCCGTCCTCTTGTTGCCGTCGAGAAACGGATGATTGCGGCAGATGTGAAAGAGGTACGCAGCCGCCATCTCGTACAGGCTTTCGTGAAGAAATGCGCCGCCGAAGGTCGCCATCGGCGTGGTTATGGCCGATTGAAGCCGTTCCAAGTCGCGCACCCCGAAGATCCCGCCGTACTTTCCGATGCGATCCTCGTGGATTGCTAAAACTTCATCGAGAGCGAGAAAGACTACTTCGCGAGCCGTTTGAAGACCCCGGCGTATTGACGATCCATTTCTTCGAGCACTTTTTTCAACTTTCGCTCGCGCGCGCGATCGCGCACCGGGGTCACGACCAGTACATCGCCGTTGGTGGAGAGCTCGAGCGGCGTGTCTTCATCGATGCCGAGCCGCTCCAGCAGCGGCTTGTCGAGGACGAGCGCAAGGCTGTTTCCCGTGCGTGTCAGCCGTTTCACCATGGTTCGTACACTATAGCATGTTCGTACGTACGGCAGAATTACTGCAAATCCCATCGGCCGTGCGCCGTGCTTTTCTTCTCGTGCTTCAGCTGATCGATGTGCACATCGACAACGCCTGGCGCATCGACGAGCACGGATGCGCGCCGCGCATCGCGCACTGGCCGGGCGCGCGCGCGAAGTCACTGCGCGCGTGGTTCGCGAAGCTGCTGCTACCCGTGATTGAGCCGCAGTTGTAGCGTCATCCTGAGCAGAGCGAAAGATCTCCGTCAACGAGATCCTTCGCCGTCTGCGCGGCTCAGGATGACGGCGTCACTTCTCCCACACCAAGGCTGTTGTGAGTAGCGGCCTACCTCCTCCGGCCGATTTTGACAATCGTGACCGTCGCGGCAGCGTCATCGAGTTCAAAAACGATCCGGTAGTCGCCCTGGCGAACGCGGTACTTTTCGGCGGTTCCAGACAACCTCTCAACCCCTGCCGGCCGAGGTTCGCCGCCGAGCGCCGAAATCGGTTCGGCGATTCGCTGCCGGTCCTTCTTTCCCGCGATGCGCTCGAGCTCTTTGGCAGCTGACTTTTTGATGAGAACGCTATAACTTGCCACGACGCTTCATCGAGCGCACAACGTCTTCAAATGTGAGAGAGGGCTCACGACGACGCTTGTCGAACGCCTCTAGATCTTCGGCATCTTCGGCGAGACTCCGCCGAACGGCTTCGTTCACGACGTCGGAAAGAGTCAGGTCCATCGCCGCAGCCTTCATCTTTACCGCGCGGTGAACGTCCTGATCAAAGTAAATCGTGGAACGCTTGTTTGACATTGTGACATTTTAACGCTTTAGCGTCATAACGTCATTCCAGCGCATGGCGATTGCGGCGGTATAGTTTCCGCCCCCGATGTCCCCCCACATCCCCGACCCACCCACCCAATCTTTCTGGGATGCCTCGACCGCGCTTCGCGAGATCCTGACGCGCAAACTTTCGCCGGGTGATTTCGCGTTGGCGGAGCCGCAGTTTCGAGAGATGGGCG
>QHVX01000222.1:0-2099 GCA_003222375.1 Acidobacteriota bacterium | reverse complement strand
CGAGATGGAGGCGATCGCGTACGGGTCCGGAATGGTCGCGCTGAAATATGCCGCCGAGGGCGGCCGCGCCCCACATCTCATCTCGTTCGCGCTCGGATACCTCTTCGCGATGGCCGAGATGGGCCTCTACTGCCCGGTGTGCATGACCGACGGCGTGGCGCGCGTGGTCACGCGCTACGGAACGCCCGAACAGATCGCGCGCGTCGTACCGCACATGGGAGCGCGCGACGCGGCAGAGCGCTGGACCGGCGCGATGTTCGTCACGGAGCAGGCGGGAGGATCGGACGTCGGCGCGAATGAAACCATCGCGCGAAACGGGCGCCTAACAGGATTCAAATGGTTCTGCTCGAACGTCGACGCGAACGCGGTGCTGATCACAGCGCGTCCCGAAGGAGCGCCCGCCGGGACAAAAGGGCTGCGAACGTTTCTCCTGCTGTCACGCGAGGGAGTCCAGATCGAGCGTCTGAAGGTGAAGCTCGGTGTGCGCTCGATGCCGACCGGGGAAGTGCGCCTGACAGATGCGCCGGTCGAGGAGATCGGCGGATTCGACGCGATGCTGGAGATGATGAACCTCTCGCGGCTGTACAACGCCGTGGCCGCGGTCGCGGTGATCGGGCGAGCGATTCACGAGGCGCGGTATTACATCGAACGGCGTCGCGCGTTCGGACGTCCGGTCATCGAGCATCCACTGGCTGCCGAGACGCTGCTCGATCTCGAGGCCGAGCATCTGGCGGCGCTGCTGCTGACCTTCGAGACTGTCGACGCGCTGCAGCGCGCCGATGCCGGTGACGAGGATGCCGCGCGCATGCAGCGCGCGCTCGTGCCGATCGTCAAGGCGGTGACCGGAAAGCTGGCCGTGCCGTGCGTCTCCGAAGCGATGGAGCTGATCGGCGGGAACGCGTACATCGAGGAATCGCCGCTCCCGCGCATGCTGCGCGACGCGCAGGTGCTTCCGATCTGGGAAGGGACGACCAACATCATGGTGCTCGACGCGCTGCGCGTGGCGCGCAAGGAGGGCGGGCACGAGATCATGCTTTCTCGAATCCGAAGACAGTTTCCGCGCGAAGCGGAGGAGATCGGCGCAGCTTTCTCGACACTCGATGAGCGAGGGGCGCGCGAGTGGGTCGACCGGCTGGCACGCGCGTTCGAGCTCACACTGCTCGCGGAGATCGGAAAGGACGGCGCGGTCGAGCGGTTGCGATAGACTCCGCGCCTCGCTGGAGGCCCGCATGCGACCTGGACATCTTTCTACCCTTTTTGCGATGGCGTTTCTGACGCTGTCGATCGCGGCCTTCGCGCAGAACGCTGACCTTAACGTGTTGAAGAGCGGCGCGCCGAACCCGGTCGTCGCAGGAACAAATCTCACGTACACGATCACGCTGACCAACGCGGGGCCGGATCCGGCATCCAGCGTCTCATTGACCGATGCGATCCCGGCGAACACCACATTCGTCTCGATGATGCAGACCGCCGGGCCCGCGTTCTCGCTCACAACACCGGCGGTGGGCGGCACCGGAACCGCGACGGCGACCATCGCCACATTTGCGTCCGGGGCAACGGCGACATTCTCCCTGGCAGTGAACGTCAACGCGTCGACCCCCATGGTGTCGGTGATCACCAATGTCGCCACGGTCACCTCTGCGACAGCCGATCCGAACGGTGCCGACAACACGGCCACGGCGAATACGGAAGTCGTCAACCAGTCTGATCTCGTCGTCAGCAAGGCCGACAGTCCCGATCCGGTCACGGCCGGGACGAATCTCACCTACACGCTGACGCTGACAAATGGCGGACCCAGCGATGCCCAGAGCGTTGCGCTCAGCGATGCCATTCCGGTGAACACGACCTTCGTTTCGATGATGGAGACGTCCGGCCCCGCCTTCACGCTCACCACACCGCCGGTTGGGGGAACCGGAACGGCCACCGCAAACATCGCCACGTTCGCAGCGGGTGCGTCGGCGACGTTCACACTGGTGGTGAAGGTCAACGCAGCGGCGACCGGAACCATCTCCAATACCGCGAGCGTCACATCGACGACCGTCGATTTGAACGCGGTGAACGACACCGCCACCGCCACGACGACTGTCAACACGGCAGCG
>QHVX01000041.1 GCA_003222375.1 Acidobacteriota bacterium | reverse complement strand
GACGAAGCGGCCGTCGCTCTCGCCGGCCTTTTGTCTCCAGACGTGGAGCGTGAGGTTCATCGCACTTCTGCCTTCTGCCTTCTGCCTTCTGCCTTCTGCCTTCTGCCTTCTGCCTTCTGCCTTCACTTGTAGCTCCTCGCCGCCAGCTTCACTTCCTCGTACATGAGCGGTTCCTTGTGCAGCCGCGGCTCCTCGCCCGTGAATTCCCACGCCGCGACGTAGAGAAACTTGTCGTCGTTGCGCAGCGCCTCGCCGTCCGGCGTCTGATATTCGACCCGGAAGTGTCCGCCCGCCGATTCTTCGCGATGGAGAGCGTCGATGCACATCAATTCCGCCAGCTCGAAAAAGTCGGCAACGCGGCCCGCTTTTTCGAGCGATTGATTCGGCTCCTCGCCGTTGCCCAGGACCCGGACGTCGCGCCAGTACTGCTCGCGCAATTCGCGCACTTCCTTGCGCGCTTTCCGGAGGCCATCGGCACTGCGGGCCATCCCGCAGTTCTCCCACATGATCTGACCGAGCTCGCGATGATAAGAATCAACGCTGCGGGCCCCCTTCGCCGACAGCAGCCGGTTGATGCGATCGGAAACATCGGCCTGCGTCTTCTTGAACTCAGGCCGGTCGATGGGCACCTTCTTGTTCATCTGCCCGGCAACATATTCGGCGATGGTGGCCGGGATGACGAAGTACCCATCTGCCAGTCCCTGCATCAAAGCGCTGGCACCGAGACGATTGGCGCCGTGGTCCGAAAAATTCGCCTCGCCGATGACATACAAGCCGGGAATTGTGCCCATCAAGTTGTAATCAACCCACAGGCCGCCCATTGTGTAATGCGGAGCGGGATAAATCCGCATCGGAGCGTTGTAAGGATCCTCGGCCGTGATGTCGTGATACATCTCGAAGAGATTTCCGTAGCGCTCTTCAATGGTGTTGCGGCCTAATCGCTTGATCGCGTCCGCGAAATCGAGATAAACACCCCGCCCGCCCGGCCCGACACCTCGCCCTTCGTCGCAAACCTCCTTAGCGGCTCGCGATGCAATATCGCGCGGCGCAAGATTTCCGAAGCTTGGATATTTGCGCTCCAGGTAGTAATCACGTTCCGCTTCCGGAATCTCCTGCGGCGGACGCTTATCGCCTCTCTGCTTTGGCACCCAGATGCGGCCGTCATTGCGCAGTGACTCCGACATCAATGTGAGCTTCGATTGATACTCGCCTGTTTGCGGAATGCACGTCGGATGAATCTGGGTGTAACACGGATTCGCGAAATACGCGCCGCGGCGATGGGCGCGCCAGATCGCTGTGCAATTGGACGCTTTCGCATTTGTGGACAAATAGAAGACGTTTGCATAGCCGCCGGTGCCGAGGACGACTGCGTCAGCGGCGTGGGGCTCAATGGCTCCCGTAACGAGATTGCGCGCGATGATCCCTTTCGCCTGTCCGTCGACAACGACGAGGTCGAGCATCTCGTAGCGATTGAACATCTGCACGCGCCCAAGCGCGATTTGCCGCTCCAATGCCTGGAAGGCGCCCAGGAGAAGTTGTTGTCCGGTTTGCCCGCGCGCGTAGAACGTCCGCGAGACCTGCACGCCGCCGAATGACCGATTCTCGAGCAGCCCGCCGTACTCGCGCGCAAAAGGAACCCCTTGCGCAACCGCCTGATCGATGATGTTGACCGACAGCTCGGCCAGGCGATAGACGTTCGCTTCGCGCGATCGATAATCGCCGCCTTTGATCGTGTCGTAAAACAGCCGATAAACGCTGTCGCCGTCGTTCTGATAATTCTTGGCGGCATTGATCCCGCCTTGCGCGGCAATCGAATGTGCGCGGCGCGGCGAGTCGTGAAACACGAAGCATTTGACGTTGTATCCCAGCTCGCCGAACGAGGCGGCCGCCGACGCGCCGGCGAGTCCGGCGCCGACGACGATGATGTCGTACTTGCGCTTGTTGGTCGGATTGACGAGCTTGTAGTGCGACTTGGCGTACGTCCACTTCGTCTCCAGCGGTCCGGAGGGAATCTTCGCGTCGAGGGCCGTCACTGCACGACTCCGAGCAACACGAAAACTGGAAAGGAAATGTTGCCGAGAGTGACCACGAACGCGAAAAGCGTCGCGAAGACGCGCCGCCACGCATTGAATTTCGGATGATTGAGGCCGAGCGAATTGAACATGCTCCACAGACCGTGATAGAGGTGAAGACCGAGCGCGAGGTTCGCGAGGATGTAGAAGGCGCTCACCCACCACACCTGAAAACCCGCGACGACGTTGTGATACGGATCGTTCTCGATGAAATTCGGATGCACGGTGCCGAAGGTCAGATGCAGCAGGTGATAGATCACGAACAGGATGATGATGACGCCGCCCCACCGCATCGTCCGCGCGGCGTAGCCCGCTTCGACGTAGTCGCGCTGGTTGTAAGCCACCGGACGCGCCCGACGATTCATCAGCGTCAACTGCGTTGCAGCCTGAATATGGAGCCAGGCCGCCACGACCAGCAGAACTCGCGTGACAAAAAGGGCGACGAACTTCGGAAGGAACGGCGCGCCGATTTCACGCAGCCAGTTGGCGTAGGCATTCAAGTGCTCGGGCCCGAAGTAGAGCTTCATGTTGCCGAGCATGTGAGCGAGGATCCAGCCGAAGAGGAACACGCCTGTTACGGCCATGACGGCTTTCTTGCCGATGGCCGAGCGGTAGAACGTTACGATCCAGGTGCTTGGAGGAACCTCGGGGGAAACTGCAGTCACGACCTCGAATCATATCGAGGACGCTGACGCGGTCAAGAGTGCGTCATTCTGAGCGAAGCGAAGAATCTCAACACGAGATGCTTCGCCGTCTCCGCGGCTCAGGATGACGCGTCTGCGCGCGTCACTTCACTGCGCTCTGCAGTTCTCGGATCGCCGCTTCGCGTCCTTTGTCTTTCACGATCTTCTTGTACTTCGATCGTTGCGACGCTGGAATCTGTCGAATCAACCCGAGGTAGCGACCCTGAAGTTGTCGTGAAGCGAGTTGCTGACTGGTGAGCTTTGCCGACGAACGGCGACGCTTTCCGCCGCCCTTGTTCGACGCTCTTCCCCCGCCCACCTCGGCCTGCATGGCACGAATGGCGGCCTCGCGACCTTTTTGTTTCACCATCTGACCGAAGCGCGCGCGCTTGCTCGCCGGAATCTGGCGTACAAGAGCGAGATAACGTCCCTGGAGCTGACGCGATGCACGCTGCTGCGGACTCAACGCCGACAATGCCGCCGACGGACGCCGGCCGGCGGTCGCCGGTGGACGCCCTCGACGCCGCATGCCTCCCGTCCCGCCGCGAAGAGCGGCGAGTCGCTGCTCCAACTGTTGGATTTCGCGGCAGCGAGTGACATCGGCTGCCGATACCCGGCCTTCGTTGATCAGTTGTTGCAGAATCGCATGAGCGTCATCGAATGCTGTCGCGCGTCTTCCTCTTGGCACAATGACTCCTTCCTTAAGCGCGGCGGATCATATATCAGTATCGATAGTGATCGGACTTGTATGGTCCCTCAGTCGGCACGCCAAGATATTTGGATTGCTCTTTCGTAAGCTCGGTCAGCTCGACACCCAAATGTTTCAGATGCAACCGGGCAACTTCCTCATCGAGCTTCTTAGGTAGCACATAGACCTTTTTCTGATATTCGCCTTTGTTCTGCCAGAGCGCCAGCTGTGCCAGAACCTGATTGGTGAATGACGCCGACATTACAAAGGAAGGATGGCCGGTGGCGCAGCCGAGATTCAGCAGACGGCCTTCGGCGAGGATAAGGACCCCGTGACCATCAGGGAAAACCCATTCGTCGTATTGAGGCTTGATGTTGACTCTTCGCATGCCAGGAATCTTTTTGAGTCCCGCCATATCGATTTCATTATCAAAATGGCCGATGTTTCCGACGATTGCCTTGTCCTTCATGCGCGACATGTGTTGGGCGGTGATGATGTCGCGATTGCCGGTGGCCGTAATGAAGATGTCGCCTTTATCGACAACGCTCTCCAGTTTCTTGACCTCGTAACCTTCCATTGAGGCCTGCAGTGCGCAAATCGGGTCGATTTCGGTAACGACCACGCGGGCACCCTGGCCGCGCAATGCCTGAGCGCATCCTTTGCCGACCTCGCCGAACCCGCAGATCACGGCGAGCTTGCCGGCAATCATCACGTCGCTGGCGCGGTTGAGTCCGTCGATCACCGAGTGGCGGCATCCATAGATATTGTCGAATTTCGACTTGGTCACTGAGTCGTTGACGTTGATCGCCGGAAAGAGCAGCCGCCCCTCTTCCATCATCTGGTAGAGGCGATGCACGCCGGTGGTCGTCTCTTCCGACACTCCTTTGATGTTGGCCGCCACGCGGGTCCAACGCTGCGGATCGCGTGCGAGCTCTTTGCGTAGAAGATCGAGAATGACACCCCATTCTTCCGGCTCATCTTTTGGATCGAAATCGGGGACGCGGCACTTCGCCTCGCACGACACGCCCTGATGCACAAGAAGCGTTGCATCTCCGCCGTCGTCGACAATCAGCGTCGGACCGTTTCCGTCCGGCCACATCAACGCTTCCGATGTACACCACCAATACTCTTCGAGCGTCTCGCCCTTCCACGCGAAGACCGGAATTCCTCGAGGATTCTCGATCGTCCCTTTTGTTTCGGGCCGGCCTACGACGACGGCCGCCGCGGCGTGATCCTGAGTCGAAAAGATATTGCAGCTCACCCAGCGGACGTCGGCGCCGAGGAGATTGAGGGTCTCGATGAGGACGGCGGTCTGCACCGTCATGTGGAGCGAACCCATGATTCGTGCGCCGCTGAGCGGCCTGGCCGCCGCGTACTTTTCGCGAATGGCCATCAGCCCGGGCATCTCGTGTTCCGCGAGGCGGATTTCCGCACGTCCGAGCGTGGTAAGGCTGAGATCCTTGACCTTGAACGGCACGCGCCGCGCCGCGCGCGCAGCATCGAATTGATGAGTCATCTCAATAGTTGCAGGCATAGTCGCGGCGGATTGTACACTTACGCCCCATGCGACAGACAGTCACCATCGCCGCGCTTCTTTTTTGTTCGATTGCTACAGCACAACAGACACAGACAGCGCCCGCGAAACCGACGCTGCGCGAATTGACGATCGAGAACATCTTCGATCCCAAAAATCGCGTGTCATTTTCGGGCGCACCACAAAGCGGCTTCGTGTGGCTCGATGACAAGACGTTCACGTGGCCGCGCACGAACGAGAAAAACGAGATCATCGAACAGGCGTTACTCGATACACAGACCGGCACGAAGCGGACGCTGTTCGAAGCCGCGAAGTTACAGGCCGCTGCCCGCCGAATCGCCGGCGTCACAGAGGATGAGGCGAAGAAGCTGTCGCAGCAGCGAAACTGGAATTTCAGTCCGAACAAGAAGAGCGTGATTCTGACTGTCGGCGACGATCTATATCTGTATACGTTCGATTCCGATTCGCTGACGCGATTGACCTCGACGCCGGGCGAAGAGCAGGAAGCGAGTTTCAGTCCCGACGGAAAGTTCATCTCCTTCGTACGAAACAACAATCTCTTTGTGGTCGATGCCGCAACGCAGCGCGAGCGTCAATTGACGACCGACGGCAATGAGAACGTGCTCAATGGCATCCTCGATTGGGTCTATCAGGAGGAAGTCTACGGACGCGGCAACTTCCGAGCGTACTGGTGGAGTCCGGATTCATCGCGCATCGCGTACATGCAGCTCGACGAGCATCCCGTCAAGCACTTCACAGTCGTCGATCACATCCCGACGATGCAGAAGATCGAGCAGGAGCTGTATCCAAAGGCCGGTTATCCGAATCCGGTCGCGCGATTATTCACTGTAACGGCCGGTGGAACCGCGCCGCGCGAGATTGACACAGAGCGTTACAGCGGCGGCGAATTCCTCGTCGTGCTGGTGGATTGGACGCCTGACAGCTCGAAAGTCATCTATCAGACTCAAAATCGCGAGCAGACGTGGCTCGACCTCAATACCGCCGAAGCCGGCGGCGGAGCTCCAAAGACGTTGCTTCGCGAGACAACAAAAGCATGGGTCGAGCCGAATGGAAATCCGGTCTGGCTGAAAGACGGCAGCTTTCTATGGCTCAGTGAGCGCGACGGGTTCAAACACGTCTATCACTACGCTGCCGATGGAACTCTGAAGAGACAGGTGACCAGCGGCCGATGGGAAGCGCGCTCGCTGCATGGAATCGATCTCGCGAACGCATGGATCTATTTCTCCGGCACGGAGCGAAGCGTTCTCGGAACAGACGTCTATCGCATCCGTCTCGACGGCACCGACATGAAGCGTCTGTCGGAGGCTGTGGGTGAGCATCGAGCCAGCTTCAATCCTTCGATGACACAGTTCATCGACTCCTGGAGCGACATTCAAACGCCGGCGCAAATCTCGCTGTTTCGAAGCGATGGAACGAAAGTTCGCGCGGTCGATGCAAACGAAGTGGCTGCCTTGCGCGACTATCGAATTTCAAAACCGGAGTTCGTGCAGGTGAAGACGCGCGATGGCTTCACGATGGAAGCGATGATGATCAAGCCGGTCGACTTCGATGCCTCGCGAAAATATCCGGTCTACGAATACACGTATTCCGGACCGCACGCGCAGTCGGTGCGCAACGGCTGGCGCGGAGCGCAATATCTATGGTGGCAACTTCTCGCCCAGCGCGGAATGATCATCTGGGTCTGCGACAACCGCACCGCCAGCGGCAAGGGCGTCGAATCGACCTGGCCGGTGTACAAGCATTTTGGCGAGCTGGAGCTCCGCGACCTCGAAGACGGACTGAAATGGCTGACATCACAGCCTTACGTCGACGGGTCACGCGTCATTCTCGACGGCTGGAGCTACGGCGGATTCATGACGAGCTACACGCTCACGCACAGCACGATGTGGTCCGCTGGAATCGCCGGCGGCACAGTGGCCGACTGGCACGACTACGATTCGATCTACACCGAGCGCTACATGCTCATGCCGCAGAACAATCCCGACGGCTATCAGAAAAGCTCTCCGCGATTCGCCGCCAAGGACCTCCACGGAAGCTTGCTTCTGCTCCACGGGACGATCGACGACAACGTCCACATGCAGAACACCGTGCAGTTCGTTTATGAGCTGCAGAAAGCGGAGAAGCCATTCCGTCTGATGGTCTATCCGAAATCGCGACACGGCGTGACGGATCCGTTGCTCGTGACGCACATGCGCTTGACGATGATGCAGTTCATCGAGGACACGATCCTGCGCAAGCCGTCATCCTGAGGCTTCGTCGAGCTCCTCGTGTAACTCCACCGTGTCGGGCGGCAAGTGCTCGCGCAGCCAGATGCGTTCGACGATCGGATAGGCCGCCGCGATCGGCAACGCCAGCGCCGCGCCGATCGCGCCGAGGAGCGTGCCGCCGATGGCGATCGCAAGGAGGACCGTCAGCGTCGACACACGCATCTCCCGTCCCCAGATCCGCGGAATCAGCACGTACGCTTCGATCGCGTGATAGAGCAGATATGCACCTGCGACGACCAGCGCGCGCGTCGGTGAAACGAGGAGACCGAGCAGAGTGGCGGGGACAGCCATGATGATCGTGCCGACAACCGGGATGAAATCGAACACGAATGCCAGCACCGCCAGCAACAACGCGAGCGGAACCCGCAGAAGGGTCAGGACAACGAAGACATAGAGCGCACAGATCGTGGCGGTAATGAAGCTTCCTCGCATGTAAGACAGGACGACCTGCCGGACCTCGCGAGCCGTGCGGTCGAAGCGCTTCCGTTGCGGTTTGGGAGCGAAGTCGACAAGCCACGCGTACGCGCGACGCCCTTCGTGCAGTAGATAGATGGCAACGACGAGCACGAACACGACCGCCGTCGTACCTTCGATCGCAAATTTTCCGGCCGTCACCCCGTGGACAAGCCACGTGCGGGCCTGCGGTGATCCGCCTCGCATCGCCTGGAGGACGTAGGCGGCCGGCGGAAATGCCTTGATCAGTCGCTGTTCGACGAGCGGCCATTCTTTTGAGAGATCTCCGATTTGCCCGGAGATCACAGGGACAACTTCGACGAAGAAGGCGAGCAAAAGCCCGAAGATGACAAATGCTATGGCGATGATGGTGATCGGTCGCCGCACATGATGCCGTTCCAGCCACGTCGGAATCGGATCGAGCATCACTGCGATCAATGTCGCGATCACAAGCGCCAGGATGACGGGCCAAAGCTTGACGATCATCGCGACCAGAAGGATGGCGAGTGCGATCTTGATCAGCGTTGCGAACGGGATCCGGAGCTCGAGCGGTTCAGTCGGCACAGTACTACGCTATCGTTCACTCTATGCGAACAATGAGCCTGGTCGCCGCACTTCTGATCGCGTCTGCAACCGCCTCCGCTGAACAGAAAAACGTCCGGCTCCTCACCGGCATGACGGACACCCAGCTCCAGCAGACCATGAACTTCATCCGCGCTTCCCTCGGCGTCCATTGCGACTTTTGTCACGTGGTGAACGACAAGGAAGGATGGAACTTCGCAAGCGACGAGAAGCAGACCAAGCGCACCGCCAGGCACATGATCGAAATGGTGGAACAGATCAACCAGCAGAATTTCGACAACAACGCCGCCGTCTCGTGCACCACGTGTCATCGTGGCAGCACGCGCCCCGTCTCGCTGCCCACCCTCCCCCAAAAGCCACCACCTTTCCCCACGCCCGTCCGCACCAGCCCTACTTTGCCGGCGTTGGAGGACGTGGTTGCGCGCTACAGCGCTGCGATCGGCGATGCTTCCGCACTGAGGCTGCCCCGCGTCGTCAAAGGATTCCGCGAAGGATCGGACGGAAAACCGATGCCGTTCGAAGCGCAGATGATGGATGGAAAATGGCACATCGTCGCGCAGACACCGGATGGCCGACGCGAGCAGATCATTACCAGCGAAGGCGGCTGGATCCGTACTGACAAAGGTGTGAACAGAGTCTCCGAAGATGATCTCGAACGTTTTCGCATGCTTGCCAACGCGTTCGAACCGGTCTCGCCGCTGTCCATTCCCAAAGATGCTCACGTAGTCAGCACCGAAAAAATCGGCGATCGCGACACCGTGGTCGTCGCCTTGCGTGTCAACGATCGTGTACGCGAGCGCCTTTTCTTCGACACTGCGAACGGTCTCTTGCTGCGACGTCAGATCCTGACCCGAGTGGCAATCGGCGAAGTGCCGCAACAGATCGATTTCGACGACTACCGCAACCTCGGCGGCGTCAAGTTCCCGTTCACCATCCGCGTGTCGCTGGTCGATCCGTGGACGAGCGCCACGCGGCGCTACAGCGAGGTGCAACTCGGGGCCAGGGTCGATGAGGCGGTGTTCAGTCCTCCAGCCGGAATCCGACCTTGATCTTGACCTGGTACTGAGCGACCTTCCCGCTTTGGATGCGCCCCCGCATCTCGATGACTTCGAACCAGTCGAGATTTCGCAGGGTTTTGGAAGCGCGCTTCACGCCCTGGGAGGCCGCGTCAGCGAACGATTTCCCTGATGTTCCAACGAGTTCCACCATTTTGTACGTGTTGTTCTCGGCCATAGGTCCTTCCCTCCGTCAGCGTTATTATGGTGCGGCGTCCACAAAATCGAGGCGATGGGATGAGAGTGGGAAATATCGATCGCGTGAAGCGCCAACTCCTTCACGAGGCAGTCAGCGACAACGTCGATACGATTCGAGGTCTGCCTCCGCGCAGAATGCGCCGCTTAGAGCGGACGAAGGGGGCGTGGTTTCGGACGACGCCGCTGCTGCTGCTGCCACTAACGCTCCTCGGCGCGAGCTATATTGTGGTCTCGGAGTCTCGCGGTCTCGCGGTCGCGCGGCCGGTACAAAAGCCAACCGCGAGACCGCGCAACCTCGCGACCGCGTTACCCGACTCTTTTGAACCCGTCAAAGCGGCAGCCTTCCCGCTGGCCGTCAAACGCGTCGTTCTCGATGCCGGTCATGGCGGAAAAGACGCCGGCGCTTCGTCGGCTTCATTGTTGTCGGAGAAGGAGATCACGCTCGACATCGAGCGGCGTCTGCGTCTGCTTCTGGAGCACAATGGATTCGAAGTCGTCGCGACGCGAACGGACGACCGACTGATTCCGCTGCGCGACCGCGCCCGGATCGCGAACAGCTCCGACAGCGACATCTTCATCTCGA
This sequence comes from Acidobacteriota bacterium, assembly GCA_003222375.1. Classification (GTDB taxonomy): domain Bacteria; phylum Acidobacteriota; class Thermoanaerobaculia; order Gp7-AA8; family Gp7-AA8; genus Gp7-AA10. Next base: position 5,258 of record QHVX01000041.1, on the reverse strand, counting down.
TTCATGTGAATTCACTCCGCAGCCACACCATCAGCCATGGCGTCGAAACGTACTACCTCGGTCCGACGAAGGATCCGGTGCTGACGCAACTTGCCGCCGAGGAGAATGGAACGTCGGGCTATTCGATCGCGGATCTACGCAAATTGCTCGAACGCGTTTACGCCGATGTTCGCCGCGACGAATCACGACGCCTCGCGGCAACGGTGCAGCAGCAGCTCTACAGCGACCTGCGCGCAGTCGACCCGGGCCTCGAAAACTGGGGCGTCAAGCGTGCGCCGTTCATCGTTCTGGTCGCGACCGACATGCCGGCGGTGCTCGCCGAAGTCGGCTGTCTGTCGAACGAGCGCGAAGCGGCAATGTTGAATGAGCCACACTATCGCCAACAGATCGCGCAGGCGCTCTTCCGCGGAATCTTCGAGTACTCCAAGAAAGGAACGTAATGGCATCCTCCGAGAAAAAGTTCATCCCGACCCTGAGCGAAGCGAAGGGGAGGGATCTACGGTCCATCAGCGACCGTTGTGTTTCGTGCGGAAGCCTGTCGTTGAGCGCTCTTCGTACAAATGTCGTCGTTCGCTGCGCCACCGGAGATCCCTCCCCTTCGCTTCGCTCAGGGTCGGGATAAACTGACAGAAGGGAACGCAAACGCAAATGGCATCCTCCGAGATCCTTCACGTCGGAATCGACCTCGGCACATCGCGAAGCGCGATTTCCGCGTCGAATGGCGAGCGCTTTGTCGTCGACAGCTTCGTCGGCTGGCCCGCCGACATGGTCGCCAAGAAGATCCTGAAGCGAACGGTTCTGATCGGCCACGAAGCGGTTGCCAATCGCACGATGCTCGATCTGCATCGCCCGCTCGAGCGCGGATTGCTGAAGGAAGGGTCGGACAAGGACGTCGAAGCTGTTCGCGAGCTTCTGCGCCATCTCCTCGGCCTCGTCGGCGCGAAGAAGAATGGCAAGGTCGACTCGAGCAACGTGCGCGCAGTGGTGGGAGTTCCGGCGGCTGCGCTGCGGACCAACAAGCAATATCTGCGCAACTCGATGAAAGGCATCGTCGACAGCTTGATGATCGTCTCGGAGCCGTTCGCGGTTGCGTATGGCCTCAACGCTCTGCTGCATACGATGATCATCGACATCGGCGCGGGCACGACTGACTTTTGCGTGATGAAAGGGCGGTATCCGACTGAGGAGGATCAGAGGACGCTGACGATCGCGGGAGATTCGATCGACACGCATTTGGTGAAATTGATCGAAGAGCATTACCCGCAAGCAAACGTGACGCTTTTCATGGTCCGCGAATGGAAGGAGAAGTTCAGCTTCGTCGGCACGCCGACCCAGCGCGCCAACGTCGTCGCGCCGGTGAAGGGCGTTCCGACAGAGCTCGACATCACGAATGAGATCAAAGCCGCCTGCGAGACGATTCTGCCGCCGATCGTCGAGACGATGCTCGACCTGCTTTCGCGCGTCGAGCCGGAGTTTCAGGAACGCGTGCGCAACAACATCATCCTTTCGGGCGGCGGCGGTTTGATTCGCAATCTCCCCAAGATGCTCGAGGATTCACTGCGACAGGTCGGCGGCGGAAAAGTCACATATATGGAGGACCCGGTCTTCGTCGGCTCCGACGGCGGCCTGGCATTGGCGCTCGATGCACCCGATTCGGACTGGGAGCGGCTTTCGGCGTAGAGTGCAGAGCGCTCTCATCACCGCAGGCGTCCTCGTTCTCATCTTCGTTCTGTACGCGCAGCTCGTTCGACGGACGACGATGTTCTATCCGTCGAAATTTCCGGAGGGCACCTGGAACACGTCGCAACTTCCGGTGCAGCCGGAGGATGTCGAGTTCAAGTCGAGCGACGGCGTGCGTCTCCATGGCTGGTTCTTTCACACCGGCGAGCCGACCGTGATTTTCTTTCACGGAAATGCCGGCAACATCACCGAGCGAGGCCCGATCTGCGCCGGACTCGCGAAACGCGGAGTTTCCGTTTTTGTCTTCGATTGGCGCGGCTACGGCAAGAGTGACGGCTCGCCGTCGGAGTCCGGCCTTTTTCGCGATGCGCTGGCCGCTTACGACTACGTGCGCGCACGCACGAACGGAGACATCGTGCCGTACGGCGAGTCGTTAGGCGGGCCATATGCCGCCTACGTCGCGGCGCATCGGAAAGTGCGATGCGTCATCATCGAGAACTCGTTTCCCTCGCTGGCTGCGATCGGAAATGTTCTCTATCGACCACTGCCGCTCGGTCTAACCGCACCGTTCTCACTGATGACGACGCGCTGGCTGAATCAGGCCGGCGTTCCCGTCCTGGTGATGCACGGCAAACGCGATCAAGTCATACCGTTTCAGCTCGGCATGGACCTCTACAACGGATTGAAAGTTCCGAAGGAGTTTCTGACCTGCGAAACGGCCGGACACTGCGAGATCGCGAACGTGGAGCCGGAGCGGGTCTACGAAACAATCACACGTTTCGTGCGCGCTCCGGCGCCACGCTGATTACGGACAAGTCGCGAAGGCGCTGGTGTCCTGGATCGGCTGGAACGGCGTGCGCAGCGGATTGGTGTACGTCTTCGTTGTACCGTTCTTCGTATCGCGAACCGTCAGGACGACGTTGACATCCGTCAAACCGCCCGCGAACACCCAGAACTTCTGATTGAGTCCGCACGCGTTGAGAACCTTGACGACCGCCTCGACGTTGGTGGCGCTGAAGAAGGTGAAGTAGCCGGTATCGCTGGTCAGGCGGACCGCCTGCCCATTCCCGCTCTGTCCATCAGTCGTGCGCCACGTCGCGCTGACGGCGAATCGGCCGTCGGCGAGACACATGGTGGTCGAGTTCTGCGTGCAAACTGACGGCGTCGCTCCGCTGCCCGACAAGAACGGCGAGAGTGATGAGAACGACGAGGAGAATGCTCCGTCAACCGTCGAGTTGCGCACGTCGCAACCCGCCGATGGATCCGGCCCGCATGATCCGAGCAACTGGCCGACGACCCGGCCGTTCGAGAGCATCACCGGCGATCCCGAGCTGCCGCCGTAGACGCCTCCCTGTCCCCCGACGGAGCTCGAATAGATGAAGTTTGTTCGCGAGAATCCAGTGCACGTTCCGGTGCTCGTATCGACGAGCGTGCTCGAATACGACTGCGGAAAAATATCGCTGCCCGGAACCGGATGCGAGACGCGGTGCAGCGTTGTTCCTGACGAAACGACAGATGTATTCGCGTCCCAGCCGAGAAGAACACGGCCCGACGGGATCGAGTTCAGCTTCACGAGCGTGAAATCGGAAGTCGATGAGCTGACCAGCCATTGCGCGCCATTGACGGTCGGCGAGGTGTCACGATTGAAGTTGCCCTGGCAGCTCGATGTCTGAAAATCGAAAACAGCCTCGAGGCTCGAGGCCGACGACTGGTCGTGGAAGCAATGGTTCGCGGTGAGCAGATAGGGAGTTCCGGAGCTGGCCACGTCGTTCAGCAAGCCGCCGGTGCAAACCGCACCACCATCGCTCGTGACAAAGAAGAGCGACGCCACAGCTTTGCGTGCACTCGAGACCTGCGCAAACGTCGATGAGCTGACGCATGTCGCGTCGACAAGACAGGTCGGCGAATCTTCAGTGTGAATCGAGCCGACGCCGACATCGATCAATTCGAGAATCTCGCGGATCGAGAATGAAGTGGCCGCATTCATGGACGACACTTCGACATCGAGATAAACCACGCCGCCCGAGACGCTCGGAGTCCACAGGCTGCCGTTGCCGTCCATCAACTCGCGGCCAAAACCGATCGGAGTCTGTCCCGCACCGTAGACCCAAAGGACAGCGCCATCGGGAAGCATGACGTTCTCCAGATGCAGCCGGATCCGATGTGCGTTTTCGACACGGATCATCGTGCTCCACACGATCGTGCCGTGACTGGTCGCTTCGACGACGCCGCGGCCGAAGGCTGTGATCGCGCTCTTGGCGGCGATCGCAGAGCTGAGATGCATGTCGACGACGTCGGGCAGCCGGCGTCGGACACCGTTCCGCATCGGCTGGCGTCCGCTGGCGTTCCAATCCTGAATCGCCAGGATGGCATCCGGAATACTTGTGGCGGCCGCGGGAAGAACGACGGCCGGAACCATCGCCGCGCGCTCCGCCAGCCGCGGCGCGGCCGGGTAACTCTTCATGCCGACTGCGTCGCGCATGAAGAAGCCGTCGTTCTGCTGCGCCAGCGTGGAAGAAGCAAAAAGGACAACCGCACCGACAGCGACGAGCGCTCGTTTCATGAGTTCCCCCTCGAACCGATTTGGATGGACGTTATCTTACCAGCAGGTCGTATCATTCGTCCCTGAATGGCTTTTCGCTGTGTCCGGTGTCACGCCGAGATCGAGCGCACCTTCAAAGCCTGTCCGCATTGTGGCGAGCCTGTAACGGATTTCCTCCGCCGCTATGCGGACGAACCGGTCGATGGAAAGTACCGGATCATCGAGCGCCTGGGGGCGGGTGGGATGGGAGAGGTCTATAAAGTCGAGCACGCCTTTTTGCGCGCCACCCGCGTCATCAAGGTCATCAAACCGCAGATCTCCGAAGATGCCGACGCGCACGAACGCTTCCTTCGCGAGGCGCAGCTCGCGACGAAAATTCAACATCCCAACGTCGCGACGCTGCATGACTTCTCGGCCCTTCCCGACGGATCGCACTACATGGTTTGGGAATTCATCGAGGGCGAGAACCTGGCGCAGGTCATTCGAAGCCGCGGCGTCCTCGAGCCGGCGTACGCGATTCGATTAGCGGTCCAGACGCTCAACGGACTCGATGCAGTGCATCGCGCCGGAATCATTCATCGCGACATCAGTCCCGAAAATCTGATGATCACGGCCGGCGACCAGGTCAAGATCATCGACCTCGGCGTCGCGAAGGCAGAGGAAGGCGACTACGCTGCAACGCGTACCGGAATCTTCGTCGGCAAGCTGCGCTACTCGTCGCCCGAACATCTCGGTTTTTTGGCGGAAGGACAAAAAATCGACGGTCGCGTACGAGATGCTGACCGGGCGACCGCCATTCGAGGCGACATCACCACATCAATACATCCTGCACCACTCGAGAGAGACCGCCGTTCAACAACTCGATCTGACGCGCGTCCCTGCGGCTGTGCAGCCCGTTCTTGCGCGTGCGCTCGAGCGCGACCGCACGAAGCGATTCGCGAGTGCGCGCGAATTCGCCGAGGCACTCGACTCCGTCGCACGCACTTTGCCGCCTGACGCTTCCACCCAGGCGACGATGCGATTGACGCCGCCAGCC
>QHVX01000213.1 GCA_003222375.1 Acidobacteriota bacterium | reverse complement strand
GTTCAATCTCGCACGCGTCATCGGCCCCGCGCTCGGCGGCATCGTGTTCGGACTGTGGGGTCCGGCCGCCTGCTTCACGATCAACGGGATCTCATTCGTAGCGGTGATCGCCGCCTACGCGGTCATCTCGATTCCCGCGGTTCACGAGCGCCAGCGCGAAACCGGAATCCTCGAAGAGATGAAGGAGGGCTTCCGATTCGTCATCACGCGACGCTCTCTGCTGACTCTCACCTTCCTCGCCTTTGCCGGCACCTTTCTCGGCATGCCGCTTTTCACGATGCTTCCTGTGGTCGCGAAGAAAACCTTCGGACTCGGAGCGCAAGGGCTGTCGCTTTTTCAAGCCGATTACGGCGTGGGCTCGGTGATCGGCGCGATCTTCGTGGCCTCGAGCAGCTACGCTGTGAAGAAAGGCAAGATCGCTCTGCTGATGCAGCTTCTCTTCGCGTTCTGCCTCGTATTTTTCGGACTGTCGCGGAATCTGGCGAGCAGCGTGATCATCGCCTTCGTCGCCGGCGCGTGCATCGTCGGGGTCGTCTCGCTCTACAGCTCACTGGTACAGCTGATGGTCACCGATGCCATGCGCGGTCGCGTGATGTCGATTTTCATGCTCGCGTTCCGCGGTGGGATGCCGCTCGGCAACCTGGTGGCGGGCTACGTGGCCCAGCGGTGGTCGATTTCGATCGCCCTGGCGGTCAATGGCGCGGTTTTGGCGGCGGTAGCGTTGATCTTCATTTTGAAAGGCACGGACCTCGACAGCTAATTAGCATCAACGCACGCTTTTTGCTTAAATTGCCGTTCCACCGATGGCCAAACAGAAATCAGAGTCCGCGGCCGCCGTCGTTGACGCAGTCTGCGCGCCGGAATGGACCGACATCCTCCGGCAGATGATTTTCATCCGGCGATTCGAAGAAGCGACCGAGCGTGAATTCCGTCGCGGAAAAGTCGGCGGTTATCTGCACGTGTACATCGGGCAGGAAGCCGTGGCCAGCGGCATCATCAGCGCGATCCGAAAAAATGACATGGTCTTCTCGGGCTATCGCGATCACGCCCACGCCCTGGCACTCGGCAGCGAGCCCGGAAGAGTGATGGCGGAGCTGTTCGGCAAAGCGACCGGCGTTTCGAAAGGAAAGGGCGGCTCGATGCATCTGTTCGACGTCGAGCATGGCTTCTACGGCGGTTATGGCATCGTGGGCGGACACGTGACGCTGGCAGTCGGTTCGGCGTACGGATTGCGCTATCAGGGAACCGATCGCGTCGTCGTCTGCTACTTCGGCGACGGCGCGATGAACATCGGATCGTTCCATGAGGCGATGAACATGGCCGGACTGTGGGGACGCGACGGAATGTGTCCGATCGTCTTCATCATCGAGAACAACGGCTACGCGATGGGCACCTCGGTCGAGCGCCACTCCGCGCTGACCGATCTCTCCGCTCGCGTCCGCGCGTACAACATACCGTCGGAGAAAGTGGACGGGTAGGACATTTTCGTAGTTCGCGGAGTAGCCGACCACGTCGTACGACAGGTGCGTGAAAGCGGAAAACCGGGTTGTATTGAAGCAGTGACGTATCGCTTCTCGGGTCACGGTGCGGCCGACATCCTGCAGCCGTATCGATCGAAGGACGAGGTCGAGGAGCATCGCCACCGCGATCCGATCGTCATCATGCGCAAGCGCCTTGGCGAAATGTGCGGACTCGGCGACGATGACGTGAAGAAATTCGAAGACGAAGCGGCCGAGCGCGTCGCGAAAGCGTTGCAGTTCGCCGAGGAGAGTCCGGCGCCCGAGCCGGAGGAGTTATATCGCGACGTGGTCGCGGAGTAGCGATGGCCGAGAAGAGTTACCGCGACGCGATCCGCGACGCCATGATCGAGGAGATGGACCGCGATCCGAACGTCCTCATCATGGGCGAAGACATCGGCGTGTACGAAGGCACATTCCGCATCACCGCCGGCATGTTGAAAAAATACGGACCGAAACGCGTCGTCGACACTCCGATCGCCGAAGCGGGAATGGCGGGCACGGCGGTCGGGATGGCGATGGTCGGTCTGCGTCCGATCGTCGAGATGATGACGATGAACTTCTCGATCGTCGCCGCCGATCAGATCCTCAATCACGCCGCCAAGGTGCGTTACTTCTCCGGCGGTCAGGTCGACGTGCCGCTGGTCATTCGCGGGCCGCAAGGCGCGGGCGTGCAGCTCTCGGCGCAGCATTCGCAGTCGTTCGAATCGTTCTACGGACACTTTCCCGGAATTCATGTCGTCGCTCCGGCGACTCCTGCCGACGCGAAGGGAATGTTGAAGACGGCGATTCGCGGACGCGATCCAGTCATCTTCCTTGAGAGCGCGGCACTCTACGGCATGAAAGGCGAAGTTCCCGACGACGCCGATTTCACCGTGCCGTTCGGGCAGGCTCGCGTCGCGCGCGAAGGAAACGACGTCACGATCGTTTCGTACAGCCGCATGTTGCAGGTTTCGCTGACGGCAGCCGAACGCTTGTCGAAGGATGAGGCCGTCGAGTGCGAAGTGATCGATCTGCGCACGCTGCGGCCGCTCGATCTCGAGCCTGCGTACGCGTCCGTGTCGAAGACGCATCGCTGCGTCGTCGTGCAGGAGCAATGGAAGCCATTCGGCGCGGCCGCCGAAATTTCGGCCAGCATCACGGAGCACAATTTCGACGAGCTCGACGCGCCCGTCGAACGCGTCACCGGCGAAGATGTTCCGATGCCGTACGCACGAAATCTCGAACTTTTAGCAACTCCACACGAAGAGCAGGTGATCGCAGCGGTGAAGAAAGTGCTCTACGCGAATGGCTGAGATCATCATGCCCAAGATGGGCGACGCGATGACCGAGGGGAAGGTTGTCCGCTGGTACAAGAAGGCGGGCGACGCGGTCAAGAAGGGCGAGCCCGTTCTGGAGATCGAGACCGACAAGGTCAATCTCGACCTCGAGGCCGAGCAGGACGGCACGATCGGCCAGGTCGAAGCGCAGGAAGGTCAGGTCGTGCCGGTGGGCGGGCGGTTGGCGGTCATCGCGGCACCGGGCGAGAAGATTGAGCGTCGCGCCACCGATAAGAAAGATTCGATCAAACACACGACCGGCGAGTACGCCGAAGCGATCGAGATGAAGGGGCCGCGCATCGATCGGTCGACGCCTCTACGCGTGGTAGATGGCGGCAAACGCCGATCGTCCCCGCTCGCGCGCAAGATGGCGCGCGAAATGGGCGTCAGCCTCGATGCGGTCCAGGGCAGCGGGCCGCAGGGCCGCATCGTCGCGCGGGATATCAAGGGTGCTCAAGATGTGGCGCCGGCACTCCTGCCGGCGCGCGCCGACAAGAGTGTCGGCGCCACATTGAAGACCCAGCAGATCCCGCTCTCCGCGATGCGGCGCACGATCGCGAAGCGCCTCGCCGAGTCGACCGGCCCGATCCCGCATTTCTATCTGACCGCCGACTACGACGTCACGAATCTTCTTTCCTTGCGGCAGCAGCTCAACGAGATCGAAAACGTAAAGATTAGTGTGAATGATTTTGTCATTCGCGCCTCGGCGCTGGCACTGCGTCATCATCCGAACGTCAACGCGAGCTGGGGCGACGATGCGATCACGCAGTACGGCGAGATCCACATCGGCGTCGCGGTCTCCACTCCCGAAGGTCTGATCACGCCCGTCGTCCGGAACGCCGATCAAAAATCGCTGGCCGAAATTGCCAACGAGATTCGCGCGCTGGCCGACAAGGCGAAGAACCGCAAACTGCGCCCGGAGGAATACCAGGGCTCCACGTTCACCATCTCCAACCTCGGCGCCTGGGGAATCGAGGAGTTTACGGCGATCATCAACCCGCCGAATGTCGCCATTCTGGCCATTGGTGCAGCCGCGCCGCAGCCGGTGGTCATCGATCTGTCGTGCGATCACCGGGTCGTCGACGGGGCGGCCGGGGCGGATTACCTCAAAACGCTACGGCAATACCTGGAGCAGCCCGTGCGTTTGATCGTCTGACCGGGAACGTCTGTTACACTAGCGGACACGCCCGACATGCCCAGCCTCCAGGAGCTCATCGGGATTCTCGTTGTCATTCTCGTCATCTGGGTGCTCCTGAAGATGGCGCAAATCGCGATCCGATTGATTCTCTTCGCGATCGCGATGATTCTGATCGTCGGAGCGATCTATTTCGTTTTGGTGAGGTGACTTTGGGCGATCGCAAATACAAACACAAGGGATACCAGGACGGCGGCGGATACGGCTCGCATTCGGGCGGCGGCGATCGGCCTCAGGCTCCGCGGCCGGAGCAGCGGCCGCAGCGCATCGAGGGCGCGCCCCGAGGACGGACGGCGGGCGGGTTCGGGCCGGAGGTGTTCAAATGCAATGAAGTGCGGCGCCGATCTGCACACCTGCGGCAACTGCCGCTTCTTTGACACGACCACGACGTGGGAATGCCGCGAAAATATCCCGGCGCGCGTCGCGAACAAGCACGCCCGCAACGCGTGCACATTCTTCCAGCCGAAAGTGATCAAGGATCTGGCCGCCGACAAGGCGCGCCAGCCGCAGACGCCGGACGACGCGCGCAAAGCGTTCGACGCCCTTTTTAAGAAATAGGTCTTGCGGTCTCGAAGTTGCGCAGTCTCGCGGTGTTTCACTCCGAGACCCCGCAACCGCGAGACCTCGCAACCGATGCGTTTTCTTCTTGCAATCCTCTCGGGCGTCCTCTTCGCGCTCGCGTTCCCCAATGCCGCGATCGGCTGGCTGATCTTCATCGCGCCGATTCCACTCTTCATCATCCTGGCGCGGGCGACGCGCGCTCGCGATGCGTTCCTCTTCGGCTGGCTGTCGCAATTCACAGCATGGCTGATCATGGTTCCGTGGGTCGTGCGGGTAATGTCACATTACGGAGGATTGCCGTACGTCACCGGCGTCCTCATCTTCGTCGCGATGTGCGTCGTGCTCGGTCTCTATGGCGGCATTTTCGGACTGCTCGTTTATCGCATCAGACCTGGTGATGCATTTCGCCGCTGGCTGCTGATTCCGCTGGCGTGGGCGGCGGTCGAATATGCGCGAACATATGTGCTCACCGGATTTCCCTGGAATCTGATCGCGGCCGCGATCGTCGATTACACGCCGCTGGCGCAATTCGATCGGGCTGCCGGGCCGTACGCGTTAGGGGTGCTCATTCTCATTCCGGCGGCGGCGATCGCATGGCTCATCGCGACGCGGTGACGATCCTCTGCTTCGTGTGGTGGGCAACCGGGGTGGTCGCGGAAAAATTGATCGCGCGACAAAGAGTGGGACCGACTTACATCGCGGCGCTGTTGCAGCCGAACATCTCGCAGGAAATGCGATGGGATGCGAAGAGCCTGACTGAAATTTTCCAGCGGATGATGACCATGACCGACACCGCGATTCACGCCGGCGCGTCGATTGTCATCTGGCCGGAATCGACGGTTCCGCTTTCGTACAGCACGACAGACTTTTTTCGCAACGGAATCGAATCCATCTCCCACCACTCGGCCGTCGACATCATCCTCGGATCAGTGGCCGAAGATCCGGAAGAGCCGAACAAGATCTGGAACGCGGCGTTTCTGGTCAGCGGCGGCAAGACGATCGGGCACTACGACAAAATCCGGCTCGTGCCATTCGGCGAGTACGTGCCGCTGCGCAAGATGCTGTTCTTCGCGCACAAGCTGGTGCACGAAGTCGGCAACTTCGAGTTCGGGACAAAGGAGACACCGCTGGTCGGATTGCTGCATTACGGTCCGGCGATCTGCTACGAAATCGTCTTTCCGCAGATTCCGCGGACGCAGGTGGTCCACGGCGCCGACGTGCTGGTCACCATCACCAACGACGCGTGGTACGACGGAACCGCGGCACCGCGGCAGCATCTGAATCAGGCTCGATTGCGGGCGATCGAGACCGACCGCTTCCTGTTGCGTGCCGGAACGACCGGCATTTCGGCGTTCGTCGATCCGACCGGCCGGATCGTCGAGGAAATTCCAATGAACCGTCAGGGCATTATCTACGCGCGGTTTCAACCACGACACACGCCCACGCTCTATGTAAGATTGGGAGACTGGTTCGCGTGGATGGCATGCTTCGTTATTGCAATCGGATGCATTAAACGATGAACGATGAAAGATGAACGATGAGCGGCGTGGGCGTGTGTTCATCGTTCATCGCTCATCGTTCATCGTTGGAGAACAAATGAAAGAAGAGACCCTCACAAAAATCCCCGAGGTACGTGACCGGCTCCAGGGCGTCCGGAGCTATCTTTGACCTCGGTTCGGCCCGCAAGTCGCTGCAGGAGATCGAGCGGCAGATCTCCGCGCCCGGATTCTGGGACAACCCGCAGGCCGCACAGGAAGTCGGCCGCAAGCGCTCGCGCATAGAAAAGCGGGTGGCGGCCGGCGAGTCGCTCAACACGAAATCGGAGGAGCTCGACGTGCTGCTGGAGCTGCAGCGCGACGGCGAGAATGTCGATGCCGACATCGAAGCGCTGGTGTCGCAGCTCGAAACTGAGATCAATCAGATCGAGATGACGATGAAGCTCTCCGGCGAGCACGACGATCGCGATGCCATCGTTGCTATCCATCCCGGCGCGGGCGGAACCGAGTCGCAGGATTGGGCCGAGATGCTTCTGCGCATGTATCTGCGCTTCGCAGAGCGGCGCGGATGGACGACCGAGACCGTCGATTATCAAGCGGGCGAAGAAGCGGGCATCAAGAGCGCGACGATGATGGTGCGCGGCGATTACGCGTACGGCTATCTGAAATCAGAGCACGGCGTGCATCGGCTCGTCCGCATCTCGCCATTCGACGCTGCCAAGCGCCGGCACACGTCGTTCGCATCGGTATACGTGTATCCCGACATCGACGAAGAAATTCAGATCGAGATCAACGACAAAGATCTTCGCGTCGACACGTATCGATCGTCGGGCGCCGGCGGGCAGCATGTGAATGTCACCGATTCCGCGGTGCGCATCACGCATCTTCCGACCGGAATCGTCGTCACGTGTCAGAACGAGCGCAGCCAGCACAAGAACCGCGACGTCGCGATGAAGCTGTTGCGCGCGCGGCTGTATCAGGTCGAGGTCGAGAAACGGCAGGAAGAGCAGGCGAAGCTGGAGGGCGAGAAGAAGGACATCGCGTTCGGATCGCAGATTCGTTCGTACGTGCTGCAGCCGTATCAGCTCGCGAAGGATCTGCGCACCGGTTACGAGGTCGGCGACGTGCAGCGCGTGCTCGACGGCGATATCAACGGCTTCGTCGAGGCTTACCTCGCGCAGCGCGCGCGGACGAGCGCGGAATGAAAGTCGCGATGTACACGCCGATGCCGCCGGCACGCACAGGCGTCGCGCACTACGCATCGATGCTAGTGCCGAAGTTGCGCGAGCACCTCGAGCTCGAAG
>QHVX01000212.1 GCA_003222375.1 Acidobacteriota bacterium | reverse complement strand
TCACGTTCATCGACCACTTCGAGTTGATGAAGACATCCTTGAACGAGCCGCTGCCCGCCGAACGCTCGACAACCGGTCCGCTGCAGGCGCCGAGACACCACGCCTGATTCGCGGGCGAGACGGTCTGGATGCGCGGCGTCGGATCGTAGAAGGAGTTCGGCCCGGTATGCTGCGTCCAATTGTTGTACGACACATTGCCGCGCAGCATCCACCTATTGGCGAGGCGCTTCGTGGCCGTGACCTCAATACCATTGTAGGTCTGCCGATAATCCGGCCTGTTGCGGATCACGTAATAGACAGGAGCATCAATGCCGGGTTTCAACACATAGAACGGCACTTGCCCGGTCGTAATTGTCTTGCCATCAACGTCTGTAAAGGCGCCGCCGGCAGTTCCACCAACGACATAGTCGCTCGCGGCATAGAAGTCGCCCTGGCCCTGATGTTTCTCGGGCCGAGTTTCCAGCATGTCGGTGTAACGGCGATAGGAATAGTTGACTCCAACCGAGAAGTCGGTGATCAGCTCGCGCTCGAATCCAAGAATCAGCTCGTCGGTCTTCGGCGGCTTCATGCTGTAATCGAGGCGAGTGTTAGGCGTGGTCGCGCCGGGATTGGTCGGATCGACGTAGTAGAACGCCTGGAGCCTGACCAGCTCATCGCGCTGGATGGCCTTATCGCCGTTCTTGTCGAATCCCAGGAAGACGAAGTAGGAGTAGTACGGAGCCAGCAGGTTCGCACCGAGAATCGTGCTGCCGAGCTGGTTGACATAACGGTTGTAGCCCGCGCGCAGCAGCGTCTTCTTGTTCGCGCCGAGCGCGTAAGTGAGGCCGATGCGCGGACTTACGGCGTCCCACTTGAGGCTGCGCGAATCACCGCCATACGCGACACCCGGCAATTGGCAGATGTTCGGAGGCGCGCAGCCCGGAATACCGGTAACCGGCGTCGCGAGCACAGGATTCGCGGCCGCGGAGTTCGCGATGTTCTTCCCCTTTTGCTGATCCCACCGCAAACCGGCCTGCAGCGTCAGATTGCCGGCGATGATGGTATCGCCCACGTAGAGATCGTTGGTCTTCTCGTCCATGCTCTTGTTCGAATCGCGGAAGAGCTTTCCCTGCGCGCAACCTGCTGCCAGATTGCGTGCGGCGCAGTAGCCCGCGCTGCGGAAGCGCCAGTAGCCCGCGGTCGGGCCCGGCCATCCCGAAGACGAAGACACCGGCGTCTTGCGATAGCCAAAGCCGAATTTCAGCTCATGGTTGAGATTGCCCATGTCGAAGAATTTCGACCCATCGAGCCGATACTGCCTCTGCGGACGATCGGTGTTGTAGAACGCGAAGTTGCCGTGCCATACGGTGTCCGAACCGCGCCAGGCAGTCGGAGCATTGATCCCGAGACCGCCGTTTGGATCGAGGCGGAACCCGCCGTCGACCTTCGACGCCATGCCGGTCAGATAGAGGCTCGATCCGAAGATCTGGGTGTCTTCGAGCTTATAGACCTTGGTCGGGCCGCTCTGATGCCAGCTGGTCTCGAATGGGCGAAATGGTCCAAGGCTCCGCGCATTGCGGACCTTGTCGCCGTATGTATAAAGGCCCACGCCACTATTGCTCGGCAACAACTGCGCATTCACCTTTGCGTTCTTATCGCGAAGAATGATGTTGTCGAACGTGTCGATGGCGCCTAACAACGCGGAATTCACGTTGCTGATCTTGTTCTCGGCAACGGCCGCCCACAGCCACAGATGATCCTTCCAAATAGGACCACCCGCTTCGGCGCCATAGTCGCGCACGAAGTTCACCTCATTGGTGTGACTGAGATAGGTCTGCGCTTCGGTTGGCACAGAGGCTTCGGACTGGTACTTGCCAGGGGTGTAGAAATAGCGTCCCGATCCTCGAAAATCATTCGTCCCGCGCTTGGTGACCATGTTCAACTGCACGCCGGGAGTCATGATGCGTGGATCGGATCCGCCGGTGGTCACCTGCATCTCTTCGAAGGCGTCGAAGTCGTAATAGGTCGGTGACGAACCTGTTGCGCCTTCATCGGTGATGTTCACGCCATCGACGTTCCATGTGTTCTGTGCCGCCGAGGCGCCTTTGCCGATGTAGTTCGACTGCTGGCCACTCTGGTTTCCGCCGACGTTCATGCGATCGACGAGCACCGCCGGCGCCTGCTGAAGAATGGTCCACGGATCACGGGAGGTCGGGATTTTTTCGAGCTCGACCTTCGTGACGTTGATGGCCGTCCCGGCTTTGCGGACGTCCAGCAGAGGCGCCTCACCCGTGACGGTGATCGACTCGGTCACCGACGGATTGAGCACCATTGTGACGTCGGCATTCGCGCCTACGCGCACGCCGACGCCGGTTCGCGATGCCGTGCCGAACCCGGCCAGCTCGGCTTTGATGCTGTACGTTCCCGGTGAAAGATTGATAAAACGAAAATCGCCCTGGGCATCCGTGATCGTGCTCTGCGGAGCACCTACGCCGGTGAGTGTCACGGTCACACCGGGAAGGACCGAGCCGTCCTTCGCCTGAACCTGGCCGTAGATGTTTCCGGTCTGAAACTGTGCGAATGCGCTGGCGGCGATCAGCGCCAAACACAGTGCGAGGCATAGCCGCGCGTTCAATCTACACAACATCGTTACGAAGCTCCTTTCATAGAAAGATGTTGCCGCCGCTACATGCCGGAACTACGCCCGCGATGCCGTATGCATTCAAGATGATTGATGACTATAACTTCCATTGTTGTGAACAGATGTTACGGAGAGGTCATTATTCAATCGCTCGTTTCATTTGCCACAATGCATTGAACGCGATTCAACACAGTCACACAGTGAGACACGATCACAGTGATACAGACATGGCACTGTGACAAAGACGCAAACGGCCTAACACAATCATTGATGGATCGTCTTTAATGGATAAGCCTGCGTTGGGAGGCCTGAGTCCCGACTAGGCGGATTGCCTCGCCTCGGGGGGCACCGGGCGAGGCAATTCTTTTTTGCCCTCGCCGGCCCGCACCTGCGAAGGAGTGATGCCGAGGTGTCGGTGGAAGACGTGGGTGAAATGGCTGTGGCTCGAGTAGCCCAGCTCCAGCGCCAGGTCGGTGAGATCCGTGTCGCGCTGCCGCAGCCGCTCCAGCGCCACCTGCATCCGCAGCGCGTGGCGATAGCTCGTCAGCGTCTGGCCGGTGGCGCGGCGAAAAGCACGGCACAGCCGCCACGGTGAGCAGTGAATCTGCGTCGACAGCTCGTGCAGCGTCACGTTGCGGTCGAGATTGCTCGCGATCGTCCGCTTGGCGGCTTCCACCAGCTCCGTGGCATCAGACATCATTCTTTTGGACGCCAATACGGAATCGAAGTTAGTTGGTTATGGCAGGATTGTTCCCGTGACCGACATTCCACAACTCACGCGCCGAAAATTCGTCTTCGTCCTCGGCGGAGCGGCAGTCCTTCTCCAGTCCTCCTGTCTTGCAGTCGCGGGGGCGCGAACGAAGCGTTCGGAGCGTCTCACAGCCTGGCGCCGGAAGGCCCGCGACCTCGGCGTTCGCGCGGTGGTTGTCCTCCGTGGTAGCGAGACTCTTGTCTCCGACGGCGACGTCGCGACGCCGTTGCGTATTGCATCGATCCGCAAATCGCTGGTAAGCGCTCTGTTCGGAATCGCAGTCGCGGAACGCCGCGTGAACCTCGACGCCTCGTTGGCAGACCTCGGTATCAACGATTACACGCCGCTAACCGATACCGAGCGCAGCGCGACCGTACGCCAGCTACTCATGGCCCGATCAGGCGTCTACATCCCGACTGCCGCCGAGACGCCCGCGATGAAAGCTGCGCGGCCGGAACGCGGCAGCCATGCGCCGGGAACGTTCTGGTACTACAACAACTGGGACTTCAACGTCCTCGGCGAGATTTATCAGCGGACGACCGGCGAGGGTTTGTTCACGGCGATCGAGCACCGGCTCGCGCGTCCACTGGGCTGGCGCGATTTCGATGCGCTCCGCCAGGCAGTGTGCTCGTATGACGCGGAGTCGCCGCGATTCCCCGCCTACAACATCTCGATGTCGACGCGGGACATGGCGCTCTTCGGACGCCTCTTCCTCCAGCGCGGCCGTTGGAGGCGACAGCTCATTCCCGAGTCATGGGTCGATGAGAGCACACGTCCGTATTCCATCACCGGCCGTGCGGGATACAACGGCGGCTACGGCTTCATGTGGTGGGTCGTTCCCGACGATCCGAGCGTCGATCGCCGTGGCGTCCCGGCCGGGACATTCACGGCAGCAGGCAACGGCGGCCGTTACATCACCATCATTCCCTCGCTCGAAATCGTCGTCGCAGTTCAACCCGATGAACAGCGCGAACGACCGCCGGTGCGTTTGTATGCAGAGCCGAACGCGTACTCGGACCTGCTCGCACAACTTGTTGAGGCGCTGCGACGATGATGGTGGCGTTTGACACGCGCACTCGTCCCCGCGATACTTCCCGCCAGCGCGCCTGACAGGGCGCCACCCACCCGCGGCAAGGGAAGCACTCCCACCTGTTGTGGTCTGAAGCGCGGTGCGTTGCACCTTCTTTCAGCCTGATTTCTCAGCGGGTGCAGGCGGCTATGTCACCTGTTAGAGATCTGCCCGCCCGTCCCTCGCTCGAATCCCTTCGCAAGCAAGCGAAAAAACTTGCACGCGACGCCGCTGCCGGAAATGGCGAAGCGATCGCTCGCATCCGCGCGAAGTTGCCGCAGCAGGCGCTCCCGCTCTCGAACCGCGATGCGCAGCTCGTGATCGCACGCGAATACGGATTTGCCGGCTGGCCGGATCTGACGGCCGAGGTGCAGAAACGCCTGGGTCGCGGGCTCGAGTGGGCTGCCTCGCAGGCCAGGATCGCGATTCACAACCAGGACCACGAGCGGTTACGAGCACTGTTGGCTGAATACCCGGCGCTGGTCTCGTGGCACCGCGAGCGTGGCGAGACGCTGCTCGATGCCACCACGTCCTATGCACTCGACAGCTCGGACCCGGAGCGCGAGCGCATCTACAACCGGCCGGTTGCTGCCGAGATCCTGATCGACGCGGGCGCGACGGTCGAGCGCTCGACGTGGGAGCACGTGATCGCGACGGGCGCAAAAGGAATGCTGCAACTCTTCGCGCGAATGAACGCGTTGCCGCCGACCCTTCCCGTTCTCGCCGCGCTTGGCGATGATCAAGAGGTTCGCGCTCGGATCGACGAATCGCCGGAGCGGAACGTGATCGGTCGCGCGCTGATGAACGCGTGCCGGTTCAAGCACGCGGGCGTTGCGTCGTCGCTCGTCGAACGCTCGGTGGCGCTCGATCCGGATCTCGGTCGTCGCATCGATCGCTGGAAGGGCAGGCAGGCATTCGTCGAGTTCCTGATCCAGCATCCGGCCAGCGTGTGGAGCGGCGGGCCGACCGAGGGACCCGAGACGACGCCGTGGGAGGCGTTCGTAATTCGTCAGCTGACGAGCGCGCTCTACGGCAACGATCTGCGCGCGTTCCGGCGTTGGCTGCAGGACGAACCGTGGGTGCTCCAACCATCGTTCGTGCACGTGCAGATTGCGGTGATCGAGAAGGCCAGCTGGGGGAATAAGGAACCGTTCATCAAGTCGCTGCTGGAGTGCGATCCGGCGCTACTCGCGAGCGGAGCTCCACCGCCGGCGTCGGCCCTCGTCTTTGCGCTCGAGTACGGAAATGCGCACCTCCTTCCGACGCTGACGCGCATCTGGCCGCTGCCCGACGACCTGCCCCATGCGGCGGGCAGCGGCAATGCCGCCGCAGTGGCGCGTTGGTTCAGCGCCGCCGGCCAGCCCGTTCTGGGATCGTTGGCGCACCACTACTATCCGCAGAAGGCTGGCGACCTGGGCTGGGGGCCGGCGACCACGCAACACGTTCTGGACGTCTCGCTCGCGTGGGCGGTTTTGAATCGACACTTCGAAATCGCGTCGTTCCTCCTGGAGCGCGGCGCCGACATCAATACCGACTGGAGTACGCACGAGCCGGCGAGCATCCTTCATGAATGCGCTATCCAGGGGAACGAGGACGCCGTGAGGTTTCTCATCGATCACGGTGCGGACCTCACGATTAAGGACTATCGCTATCACGCCACCGCCGAAGGATGGGCGCGTCACGCGGCCCGCAACGAACGGATGGCAGAGTTGCTGGCTGCGGCCGCGGCGAGCCGCAATCGGGACTGAAGGCTAGTTGTTCTGGAAATTTAGCCGTTGCAGGCGCGGTTCGGAGGTTCTTGACGCGAGATTCGTCAGCCGACGATAATCTCGCTCCCTTCAGAAACGGTGACGCGGGGTGGAGCAGTCTGGTAGCTCGTTGGGCTCATAACCCAAAGGTCGGTGGTTCAAATCCACCCCCCGCAACCAACGAAAGTTAGACGAAAGCCACTGGAAACAGTGGCTTTCTTTTTTTCGTCCAGCACCTCACGATGTTGAGCGAAATGGGCGAGTGTCTGTGAAATGTCCGTGTTCTCTCTCTACCTCGTGAGAGAGGGAGTTCACGTTGCGGCCGAGTCCGCTCCCGCGATTTCCTTTGACTATGCTTCTTGCAGTAGCTGTCGTCGAATGGCACCGCGCATCCTCGTTGTTGATGATGATGACCACATTCGCCGCCTTGAGTGCAAAGTGCTTGAGCGCTGCGGATATCAGGTGGAGCAAGCGAGCGATGGTCAGGCGGCAATCGATCTCATCGACGGCGATGGGTATCGAGCTATCGTACTCGACCTGATGATGCCGAAAGTCGACGGGCTGGGTGTGATCGAGCATCTCGCAAAAACAAATCCCACACTGATCACCAGGACGGTCATTGCGACCGCGTTCCCACGCGAAGCAAACAAGCATCACCAGCTCGGTGTTTGCCGCGTCATCGTCAAGCCGTTCGACATTCAGGAACTGATCACCGCTGTCAATGAATGCGCGCAGGAATCCACAAAGCCTACAAATTGATGCGCCCTGCCGCAGCCAGGCCTGCTCGCGCTAGAACGCGAGCGGATAAGGTCGCAGCGCTAGGAAAATCCTGATCGGCATCTACGCAGTTTCCCCGCCTCGTTTCTCAGTAGTTCCCCGCAACCATCCCGCCACCAAATTCCGAACGTTCATAGCTTGGCACGTATCCCTGAGATCGTTCTGGGTGCGATCGACGTTCGCTTCGCGCAGTTCGGGAGCAAATCAGGGAGTCGGACCGACGACCGGCCTTGGTCACGGTTCAGAGGACCGTTGAAAGAGGGCGTTGGTGAGTTGGTTGGCGATGAGCGTGATCATGAGCGGGTGTGACTCGCAGCACTCAACGCAGTTCGTCAGGCGAGATACCACTTGGTCCCGCACGACGTGCCAGTTGCCCAGGGTCAGCCCAATCGTCTGAGCGCATCCTGGACAGAGAACGTTCACACTCGACACAACCGAGGCGGTGGCCCACTGGATGGATTGCGCAATCTTGGCAAACTCGGGCACTCCGTTGGGGCAGGTTACTCTTGGGCCTTCGTGAAGCATGCTTCGATCGTTGCGAGTAATTCTTGTATCTCAAAGGGTTTTCGCAGCACGCGAAACACGTCCTCGTCACGCAGGCGCGCAAGGTCCCTCCCTGATGCGGCGGTGATGACGATGACGCATTGGAGCATCGCCGGCCGCTCGGTGCGCAGATAGTCGATGACGTCAAAACCGGTGACGCCCCGCATCATAAGGTCGAGCAATACGACGCCCACCGGCTCGCGCTTGATGAGGTCGAGCGCTTCCTTGCCGGTGCTTGCCTCAAGCACCTCGTAGCCCGCACGCACCATCAACGCGCGCAAGAGGCCGCGGACCGGCTGGTCATCATCAGCGAGGAGCACACGACGGGCAGCCAAGACAGGCCCTCGAAACCGGTGAGTAATACCAGAATTTCGGGTATTTCGTGAAGGAATATCTCCTCTCGTGTTGGCGTACAACTCGCACGTCGGGAGGACCGGGGATTATGGAGCGGCGAAAGCGACGCCGGAACGAGCCTCACCCGCTGGCGACGAACGCCAAGCTGCGAACAAAAGAAGCGGCGGCGGATCGCCGTCGCAAGGCACGATCCGAACAAGAAAAGAACGCACGCATCACGCTCCAACTATCCGCCGAACTCGTCGAACGACTACGCAACATCGTCTACTGGACGCCCGGCATCACGCTCACGGCCATCGTCACTGAAGCATTGCGACGCTGCGTCGAGGAGCGCGAGACCGAACACGGCGGCGCATTCCCAAAGCGCGCGCAGCAACTCCGCATCGGACGACCAGCGAAATAAGCCCGCGCGGCAACACTTCCCGGCGGTCAACGCATTCGCGGCAGCTCGGGCGACGTGGCTAGGCGTGCAACTTCGTGGGCAAGATCGCCAGGATCGATCGGTTTTGGGCGGAAGACTTGGAATCCCGCCGCGTTGATGCGCGCTTGTTCGCCGGGCCGCCCGAGCGCGGTCATGCAAGTGCGGCCTGGGCACCCGGCTAGGATGCGTCGGTCTCGCGCGCCGGGATTTTGAGATCGACGGTTAAGCGTTGCGGGCGCTCGGTGCCGCTTGCCTCGTGCGTACCGGCGGCGTAGATGATCATCGAGACTGCGTCTGGTTCTTTCTGACTGGCTCGATTCATCAGGTGGCGCATGAGTCGCTGTGCGTCGTCTTCGATGCTGATGATCTCAAAGCTCAGATCACCGCCGACGAGCGCGATTCTCATCTCGCGCACAAACTCTTGGATTGCTTTGAGTGGTGTGTCGATCATGCGGAGGTTCGCATCGGGAAGGGCGAACGTTTTCTGGAAAACGGAGAGTGCTTTGTGCGATACGCGTTTGTTGCGGTGAT
>QHVX01000191.1 GCA_003222375.1 Acidobacteriota bacterium | reverse complement strand
GCACGTACGCGATCTTCCCGTCTTTCACCACTGCGATCGACGCGCTGGGCGCGCCGGTCTTCGTTAGAATCTCGTTGACGGCTTTGTCGATGCTCGCTGTGTCCTGTGCGATCGCGGGCGCGGCGAGGAGGAAAACAATCAGCAGTTTGCGCATGGCGCCAGATTCTAACTAAATGAGAGCGCGAGCGATTGCGGCCACCTCGTCGGATCGAGGGACGAGATCGCGAAGGTCGGCGACCGGTGGATCAATTCACGGTACTGAAGTGAGCGGCCGAAAGTGATCCGCGCAAGTCTCTGTTCGGCGCTGCTTGCCGTGACGATCTTCGCCGGGTCGGAATCTCACGGCTTCGCAAAGGAAAAGACATACGCGAATGCTGCCTACGGATCGCGTTTGCCGTACCGGCGTCCTGGACAATTCGAACAGACGAAGAGGGATATGGTAATCGCCGGCACCTTGTCGTCGCGCTACGCCCTCCCGGCTGGCGGAACAAGGTAAAAAAATCGCAGTACGCGCTGTCGGATTACGCATTTTGGATCCGCGTACTCGCGTCGAAATCGACACTTGAGAATGCGGCTGAGTGGGCAGGCTTCTTACGAAGTAACGGCAAGTGGATGACTGTAGCCCGTGGTAACAACTATGACGTTCGCGAATGGAGCCGCGACGACATGTTCATCCTGTCGGGCATCACCGATGTGGGAATGCATTTCAAGCGCGGGGGCTATGCCGGCCTCGGTGAAGGCCTTCGCGCGTTCTTCTTCGATGGCGGCCGCGCAGCAGTGCTGAACGCCGAGGACACTGCGTATCGTGAGACATTTGACAGAATGGTGGACTCATTCAGGTTCGACGGGACGAAGGCGACAGCTAAGAGGTGAGCAACTTGTAGTAGATCGCGTTCTTCGCCGGGCGGCCGTCGGGATCGAGAGCGTAGTCGGGGATTCCGCCGGCGTAGGTATAGCCGAGGATTTCGTAGAAATCGCGGGCACCGCCGGGACCTTCGCTGGTATCGAGAAAAAGGAGGCGGATGGAGCGCTCGCGCGCAATGCGTTCGAGC
This sequence comes from Acidobacteriota bacterium, assembly GCA_003222375.1. Lineage (GTDB taxonomy): Bacteria > Acidobacteriota > Thermoanaerobaculia > Gp7-AA8 > Gp7-AA8 > Gp7-AA10. The sequence continues at coordinate 7,728 of QHVX01000191.1, read as the reverse complement.
TCGCGCATGATTCGTGCGGCAATGCCGCGCCGCCGATGCGATGGCAACACCATCACCTTGCACACCTCGGCGCGATGTCGTGCGTTGCGCTTCGATTCAAACACAAGTTGTCCGCTTCCGACAATCTGGTCGTCCTCGCGCGCGACGAGCACCGTGCGGCTGCCGGATTGAACCTGCGGCGCGATCGAGATCCAGTACGCGATGGCCTCGGATTCCGGCAGCGGTGCGAGAAATCCGATCGACGCGCCGCCACGGACGCATTCGCGAAGGAGATTCACGAGGTCGCCCTGCGCGGCCTCGAGCGCGGAAGCCGAGAGCGACTCGATCTGCATCGTCAGAAGCGGTAACGCAGCTCGAGAGTGATTGTCGAACCGCTCGTGTGCGGATCGGGCGCGGCGAGCCGGTCGCCCTTTGCGTGAACGTATTCGATGCCGGTGCGCAGACTCTTGCTGCTGTCGCGCAGATACGAAAGCGTGAGCGCGCTGCCGCGCTCGCGATTGATGTCATTGGTCTTTCGTCGATGGTCGTTGGTCGTGAATCGCTCGACGCGCGCCGTCCACCGACTTGGCCCGCGCTTCTGCGACAAGAGCACGTAAACCGTGTCGAAGTCCATGGTGAAGCTGCCGCCTGGAAATCCGAGTTGAGTCGAACCGTAAGCCCACTCCGCGGCGACGGTCGTCGGCCCCGTCGTTCCGAGCTGCGCGCCGACGACGTCGAATTTCGTCCGCCATGGCGTTTCGGGCGCCGCTCGCAGGAGGAGCTTGGCGCGATTGTCGATGTGCGTGAATTGCAGCAGCGCGCGCTCCGGAATCTGAACGCGGATGCGTCCCGAATCGCCGATGCGATTATCGACTTCCGGCCCGATCGGACGTGTGGTGTCGGGGACGGAGGCGATCACTTCGTCGTACACAGTGAGACGATTTCCGATGGTCCAGCCGCGCGCTGCCAGCTCACTGCCCATCGTGTCGTTGCCGCGAAACGCCGTCGCGCCGATCGTGAAGTAAAAGTTAGGCGAGAACTGAACGTCGGCGGCGATCGGCCGAACTTCCTGGCCGATCCACGAATTGAGCGCCGAGTTGCTGATCGTGTAGCGCGAATTCCAGAGCGGATCGACGTTCTCGAGCGAGGTCGGGAACCAGAAAAGTCCGCCACGCACTCGGAATTTTTCCGTGTGCACTTCGCCGTACGCCTGGACGATTCCCACACGCCGCCCGACCGTTCCCGATTGCTCGCGCCGCGCCAGGCCGTCGGTGTGCAGCAACAGCCATGTCGTCGGCGTCCAGTCGACGCCAAGCTGCAACACATCAACGTTGACTGTCTTGTGAGCGTCTGCGTTTCCCGCGCCGACATCGAAACGTCCCCATCCACCGGTGCTCCACGATGGTTGTGCCTTGACATAGATCTCGCGCAGCGTCAGGAAACCGTATGTGCGAAAAGAGGATTGCGCGAAGGACGATGACGCAATCATCCCCACGATGACCGCGATGATCCGCCGCATGCATCGATTGTAACGCGTCGACATGGCAGATCGTTTGCGATTAAGGCCAAGCGTTGTCCATGAGTCCACGGAGATAAACATGAGTAAATCAAGGAAGTTATCAGGAGTCTTGGCAGCGATCGTTGCGGTTTCGATGATGACGACCACGTCCGCTTTCGCGGATTCACGTCATCGCAATGAGACGCGCGACGAGCAGTTCCGATCGCGTTCGGACGACCGGCGCGGCACGTCAAACTACGGTTACCGAAATGACACACGGAGCGGCCATCAGACGTTTCAAGGTCGCGTGAGCCGCGTCGAGCACAATCGCGGAGGCTACAACGTCTGGATCGGAGGCGGACGCTATCCGTTCTTCATCGAAGGTAGCCGCTGGTCGCGATTCCCGGTTCGCGTCGGCCTCAACGTCCGACTGGGCGGCTACTGGAACCCAGCGGGTTACTACGATGTCTATGACGTCGGCCCGTACGCGACGCAGGGCGATCTGCACGGCGTCGTCGAAAGCGTCGACTATCGCCGAGGAACGCTGGTGATGCGGGATGATGTGTCGGGGAGCTTCGTCACTGTCGTAATGCGCGGAAATGATCCGCGTTTCGGCAACCTTCGTCAGGGCGACTACGTGGCGCTGACCGGCGCCTGGAATCGTCAGGGCGTCTTTGACGCGTACAACGTCGGCGACATTCGCGACGGACGCGGATACGGCCGCTACGACGACAGCCGCCCGTACGGTCACTAATTCGTCTCTTCCGCACGGCCGCGGAGCGTTGTATGTTCCGCGGCCATGCGACATCTTTTCGCGATCCTTTTCTGGGCCGCAACCGTTGACCCCACATTTTTTCAGGATCTGCACTGGCGGTTGATCGGACCCTTCCGCGCCGGCCGCGTTCTCGCGGTCAGTGGCGTTCCGGGCGAACCTGAGCACTTTTATTTCGGCAGCGTGAACGGCGGCGTGTGGGAAACGCGCGATGCCGGACGCACGTGGCAGCCGATCTTCGATTCGCAGCCGATCGGATCGATCGGCGCGCTGGCGGTCGCGAGCTCGAATCCCAACGTGATCTACGTCGGGTCAGGCGAGGCCGACATGCGCTCCGACATCTCCCAGGGCAACGGCATGTACAAGTCGACCGACGGCGGGAAGACGTGGACGCACATCGGTCTCGAAGATTCGCAGCAGATCGGAAAAATTCTGATCCATCCCACCAATCCAGATCTCGTCTATGTCGCCGCGCTCGGCCATCCCTACGCCGCGAACGCGGAGCGCGGCGTGTATCGCTCGAGCGACGGCGGAAGATCGTGGCAGAAAATTCTCGGGCCTGACAACGCCACCGGCGCGATCGATCTCGACTTCGAGCCCGGAAATCCGAAGGTGATTTACGCCGCGCTGTGGCAAACGCGCCGCACGCCGTGGAGCGTCTATCCGCCGTCGAACGGGCCGGGCAGCGGTCTATTCAAATCGACCGACGGCGGCGATCACTGGAATGCGATTCAAGGATTGCCGGCGAAGGTCGGACGCATCGGAATCGCCGTCGCGCCGTCGATGCCGCAGCGCGTGTACGCTGTGGTCGATGCCACCGACGGCGGGGGGATGTATCGATCGGATGATGGCGGCGCAACCTGGGCCCGCACCAGCAGCGATTCGCGGGTCTGGTCACGCGGATGGTACTTCGGCGGAATCACAGTCGAGCCGAAGAACGCCGACGTCGTTTATTCGTGCAACGTGAATGTCTATCGATCGGAGGATGCCGGCAAGACATTCATACCGGTCAAGGGCGCGCCGGGCGGCGATGATTACCATGCGCTGTGGATCGATCCCGACCACCCCGAGCGCCGCATCCTCGGCGTTGATCAGGGAACAGTCGTTTCGGTGAACGGCGGAAAAACGTGGAGCTCCTGGTACAACCAGCCGACTGGGCAGTTCTACCACGTCAGCACCGACAATCGATTTCCGTACTGGGTTTATGGATCGCAACAGGACTCCGGCGCGGCCGGCGTGCCGAGTCGTACCAATAATATAGATGGAATTAACATCACTAATTTTCGTGAATCCACTGCCGGCGGCGAAAGCGACAATCTCGCGCCCGACCCGAAGGATCCGAACATCATCTATGGTGGCCGCGTCGACAAGCTCGATGTGCGCACGATGCAGACGCAGTCGATCGATCCAACGCTGGCGTATCCCGGCAACGATCGCGCAACGTGGACTCTGCCGCTCGTTTTCTCGCCGCGCGATCCCCGTGTTCTCTATTTTTCGAATCAACGTCTGTTTCGAACGGAGGATGGGGGACAGCACTGGACGCTGATCAGTCCCGACCTGACGCGCGAAGATCCCGGCACGCCCGCGAATCTCGATCCGATCACCGCCGCCGATCGCGCGCGTCCCGGGCCGCGACAAGGCGTCATCTACGCGATCGCTCCGTCGCGCACTTCCGATCACGACATCTGGGTCGGCACCGATGATGGTCAGATCTGGCGCACGCGCGACGAAGGCGCGCACTGGCAGAACATCACGCCGCCACCGGTGACGTCGTGGTCGAAAGTCGGGCCGCCTCGACGATTTTCGTCCGTACGTCTACCGCACGCACGACGGCGGAAAGAGCTGGCAGTTGATCACCGACGGTCTGCCGATCTTCGTCAACGTTGTTCGCGAAGATCCGGTGCGCAAAGGTTTGCTTTACGCCGGAACGGAGCGCGGAGTCTCCGTTTCGTTCGACGATGGCGATCACTGGCAATCGCTGCAGATGAATCTTCCCGTGACCTCGGTGCGCGATATCGACGTGCACGGCAACGATCTGGCGATCGCCACGCACGGCCGCGCGTTCTGGGTCATGGACGACGTTTCTTCGCTCCGCCAGACTGGCAATTCGACTCCGTTTCTTTTCAAACCGGCGATCGCCTATCGCGAACGTCCCGCCGGCTTCACGGGAACGCCGATGCCGAAGGACGAAGCGCTCGCGCCGAATCCGCCATTCGGTGCCTACATCGACTATGTGCTTCCCCTCACCCCGTCCCTCTCCCCGCCGAGCGGGGAGAGGGTGGCCGAAGGCCGGGTGAGGGGCGTCACGCTCGAAATCTTCGATTCCAACGACAACCTCGTCCGCCGCTACGGCAGCGAGGACAAACGCACCGCCCCAGACCTCACGCGGATGCAAACCGCGCCGGAGTGGTTCGTCGCGCCCTCGCATCTCGAGACGACGCCGGGCATGCACCGCTTCGTGTGGCCGATTCGCTATCCCGCTCCGACGGGCGTGGGGACGCGGCGGGGAGGTGGGGAGGGGGTGTGGGCGCCGCCGGGAAATGCGCCCGATCCTCGCATCAATCTGCCGGCGTCGGCGTACGCCGAGCAATTCGCACTGGCGAAGCAGATCGAGCAGACGCGCGCCGCGATCGCGGCCGCGATGGAGGAAGCGAACGCGCTGACCAAGGAGAAACCTGATCTCGCCGAGCGCGTCAAGGCGATCACGGGAGGGCCGGCCGGCAATGCGTTCCCCCCGCCGCCCGCCGCCGAGAGTTCTTTGCGCTTCATCGACCAGGCGCTGGCGAGGGTCGCGAATGCCGTCGACGGCGCCGACAGCGCGCCGACGCGCGACGCGCGCGAGGCGTGGGCGAAATTGAAGCCGGCCGCCGACACCGCGCTCGCGGCATGGAAGGGGTTCAGAGCGAAGAGTCAGACTCCCTGACGCGCCAGCGCGCACGCGCCTAACGCGCCCGAGTAATCGCCGAGCGTCGCGTGCTCGATGCGGATGCGGTTCTCGGGGTCGGGCCGCAGAAAACGCGAACGCGCGACTTCTGCGATCGGCTCGACGAATTTCTTCTTCAGCCGCTGCGCGACGCCGCCGCCGATCACGACCATCTCGGGATCGAACATGTTCACGATGTTGCCGGTGAGAAGCCCGAGATAGTGCTGTGCGCGAGCCAGGACTTCCCGCATCGCTGGATCGCCGGCATCGAGCGCCTGCTCGATCACGCTGCTGGTCATCCGATCTTTTCCGCGTTCCTTCATGATCTCGAGCACAGCGCTCTTCGGCGAAGCGCGCACATCGCGCTCCATCGCGGAGCGGCTCGCGAGCGCTTCGACGCATCCCTTTCGCCCGCAACTGCACGTCGGGCCGTCTTCCTCGATCACCATGTGGCCGATTTCGCCGGCCGCGCCTCGAAAACCCTTGTCGATTTCGCCGTCGACGATCAGGCCGCCGCCGATGCCCGTGCCCACCCACACGCCCACGGCGCGCTGCGTTCCTTTGGCGGCGCCGTAGCTGTGCTCACCGAGGATGGCGACCTGCACGTCGTTGCCGAGGACGACGTCGGGTCCGAGTTTTTTGCGAAGGATGCGCGCGACCGGAACGTCATTCCATCCGAGGTTAGGCGCGCGGACGACGGTGCCGCGTTTTGGATCGACAGCTCCCGCCGCGCCGATGCCGATCGCGCGAATCCTCGACGTCTTGATGCCGGCGTCCTTCGCGGCTTCGCGAACGTGCTCCGCAATCTGATCGATGGTTGCTTCCGCCTTCGCGCCGCGCGTCGTCGGGCCGTCGGAGCTGCCGAGGACTTTTCCCTTCTTGTCGGCGATGACGGCGATGAAGCTCGTGCCGCCGAGGTCGACGCCTGCGTAAATTCGGGACATCGCGGTGAGTCATTCTGACACTGTTCACCACAGAGATCACAGAGGCCACAGAGAACAGAGATGGCATTGCGATTGATAAGCTGGTGCCCGTGAACCGTAGAGAACTCCTGTTAGGTGTGGCGGCAGGCTTCAGCCTGCCGGTGAAGGCGATCGCACAGGCGATCACGCCGCTCGACATCACGAAGAACGTTTGCACGCTGACATGCGCGCAAACGCTGGGGCCTTGCTACTACGCCGCGAATCTGATTCGTCAGGACATCACGGAGGGAGAGGTCGGACTTCCGACGCTAATCAGTTTCCTGGTCGTCGATGCCGATACCTGCGTGCCGATCGAGAACGCGGCCATCGACATCTGGCACACCAATGCCAAGGGCGTGTACTCCGCGCCCATCAACCAGATGTGCAATCCCGGCGATGCGCTGGCGCGGACGAAGACGTTCACGCGCGGCATTCAGATGACGGACCCGCGCGGCTGGGCGCATTTCAATACGGTTTTTCCGGGCTGGTACTCCGGCCGCACCACGCACATTCATGCGACGGTGCGCCGGAACGGAAGCGAGATGGTCACCACGCAGTTCTATTTCGACGATTCATTAACAAATTTCATATATAAAAACCATGTAAATTATTTGAGCCGGCCGAATCGCGATACGACCAACAGCAGCGACAACGTCATCGGCGGTGCCGCATCACGCGTCGCACCGTTCCTCTTCACGACGAAGTTGATCAACGACCGATCGCTGGTCGCGCTGAAAGTGATCGCGATTCGCAGCTCGAGGACGACATGCAACGCGTAATAAAGGCAGAAGGCAGAAGGCAGCAGGCAGAAGTTGTCTCTTACTTCTGCCTTCTGCTTTCTGCCTTCTGCCTTTCAAGCGGCGCCGATTGCACTGCGATCTCGGCGCTCGCGTGCGGCACGACTGCCGCTTCGCTCACCAGCAGCGATTGCACGGCATCGGACGGCAGCCAGTATCGGCTCTGGCAATTTTCGGGAAAATCGGGCGACAGCGTCACGATCGAGATGCACTCGACGGCGTTCGACACTTACCTCGCGCTTCTCGATCCGTCAGGTGTTCCGGTTGCCGACAGCGACGACGCAGCGGCGGGCGTGACCGATTCGACCATCACATTTACGTTGACGACGACCGGCACGTGGACGGTCGTCGCCAACAGTCTCGCCGCGTCGCAAACTGGCAACTACACGATTTCGCTGTCGTGTCCCTCCGCTACCACTCCTCGCCGCCGGGCGGTTGTCCACTAGCTGCTCCGCCCCTCGGGATCGCGATGTAGGGCACGCCGGCCTCGGTAATCATCTTGTTCAATGCGACGAGATCCTCCTGCGCCAGTTTCCGCGCTGCCGCACTCGCTTCCGTCAGCATCGGCTGCAGCACTTTGATCTGATCGAGCTGCCACTGCGTCGGCGCCGCGGCGTAATTCTCGATGCCGCCGAGGAGCTGCGTGATCCGCACGGTGACGGCGGGCGGGATGAAGATCAGCGGCGGTCCAGCCGCGCCTAACCCCGGCCCGCGATCGCCGCACTGCGCCGGCGTTCCGAGCTTCTTGCAGGTGTCTTCAACCTTGGTCAGCAGATCGCTCGCTGCTTTCTGAATCG
>QHVX01000190.1 GCA_003222375.1 Acidobacteriota bacterium | reverse complement strand
GGACGCATCCGGCAAGTTCAAGAAGCCGGTCAAGGAAGGTCCCAGGCCGACCAAGGGCCAATCGGCGATCGAGTACGTCCTCTTCGGCGTGTTCGGCGTCCTGCTGATCCTGGCCGGGATCGCGCTTTATTCGATGTACTCGCCGAAATTCAAGCAGGTCCCGAATCACTTCGCTGGCGGCATGAAAAGCGACCGCATCAATATCCTGCTATTCGGAATCGGCGGCGCAGATCATCCAACGCACGACGATCTCGCCGACTCGATCATGCTGATCAGCCTCAAGCCCTCGACGAAGCAGGCCGCGATCGTCTCGATTCCACGCGATCTGTGGGTTCACATTGGATCATTCGGAACGCACCGCATCAATTTCGCGCACGCCGCCGGACAGACGAGCGGCTATCCGGGCCAGGGACCCGGCCTGCTGTGCGATACCGTGTCGCGTACTTTCAATCAGCCGATCCATGCTTTCGTGCGCGTCGATTTCGACGCGTTCGAGAAGATCATCGACGACATCGGCGGCGTGGACGTGTATTGCCAGCGCAGCTTCTACGATTTCTTGTTCAGAGATGGCTTCGCGCAGGGTTGGCATCACTTCGATGGAAAGCGCGCACTGGCCTACGCGCGCTATCGATACGTGATCGGGCCGGAAGGCGACAACTTCGCGCGCGAGCTGCGGCAGCAACAGGTGATCAATGCCGTTCGCGACAAATTGCAGCGTCTAAGTCCGCAGGCTGTCATCCGTCTGATCCACGCGGCCTCGACGCTCTCATCGAGCACGCAGACGAATCTGACCAACGCGCAACTGATCACGCTCTATCGCACGTTCCACGACATCCCTCAGGCGAACATCCGGCACGTGTCGCTCAAGCCGATCACGGAGCTCTTCGAGGTCACGCGATTGAATGAGCCCGGAATGGCAGTGCGGACGCGGACCGGCGATAACCGCGAGCTGGAATCGCTCGAGAAGAGCATCTTCACAAGCGAACGCGAGCTGCGGACGCCGGATCAGATCGATGTTCAGGCTGCGAATAGCGGGCGTCCTGGCGCCTGACTTGCTTTCCCGTTTCCAAAAAAGAGGACTCCTATGAACGAATCCACGGATGTGCGTTCGAACGAGATCACGCCTGCCACAACTCTGACTACGCCTACGCCGAAAACCGATGTTCCGGTGCCGCTCGTTTCGATAATCGAGGAAGTCGCCCCTCCGCGCCCCGCCGACAGAATGATCAGCGGCATCGATCTCCTCGACTACGGCGCCGGCGGACTGCTGCCGCACAAGATGTATCTCGTACGCGGGGGGAGTGGCGTCGGCAAAACGCTCCTCGGCCTGCAGTATCTGACGCGCGGCCTCGAGCTTCACGAGCCAGGCGTTCTGATCACCGATCAGAAGCCGCAGAGCGTGATCGCGCAGGCGCATGCGATCGGATTCGCAATCGACGAATCGGTCCGCCGCGGGCAGCTCGCGATCCTGAACCCGAGCGGCCGCTACTTCGAGCTGGTCGAAAGTCCGGCCGACCTGCACGCCATCGTCGAGGAGCTCGCGGACTACATCCGCGATCTCGGCGCGCGCCGTTTGGTTCTCGATCCTGTTTACACTCTGATCAACACGTCGTACTCGAGCCACTTCGCACTGTCCCTTACGCAGTCGCTCGTGAATGCGCTCGAAGATTTGCCGGTGACGACGCTCATGATCGCGGGTGAAGAGACGTCGGCCGAGGTGAATTCGGTTCTGCGGCAATTGGAACAGAACGCGTTCGGAGTGATCGATCTTTCGCAAGACTCCGCGACTGGCGGCCGTCTCATGCGTCTCTCCAAACTCCGCTACGCGAACAGCGACAATCTCATCGCGCACTACCGGATCCTCAACGGACGTGGATTGATCAACTATCGCGGCGAAGAGCCATGGGATGAAACCACGACCGCCGCCGCCAGCCGCTCCGTCCTGATCCTGGGCGCCGATCCGGACAACGTGCGCAGGATCGAGGAGACCCTGGGCGTGGGATACGAGATCGAATCCGAGCCCGATCTGAAAACAGGTGTCGAGCGTGCGAAGCGCAAGAAACCGGCGCTGATTCTCGTCACGCCGTCCCCGAGCGTTACCGCGATCGCCGCGATCCTCGATCTCGCGCAGAACGCGACATCATCGATCGTGTTTCTGTCGCCGTTCGCCAACCGGCAGTCGGACAAAGTGCTCTACTTGCGCGCCGGTGCGGACGACTTCATCACGGAACCGTTTACGCCCGCCGAATTCCGAGCGCGCGTCGACGCGCTCGTGCGTCGCAGCGGACGGCGGCTCAATCTGCGCGACAGCGGAATCGGCAGCATCACCCCTGAAGAGATCGCATCGCTGATGGGGGCGGCCGATGCCACGCCTCAGCGCAAGAAGGCCGTCATCGAAACGGCCGGCAAGAAGGCGTGGTTCGATCAGGAATTCAGCGAGCGGCTGCAGCGGAATGTTGAGACGGTCGCGAAGCTCGAGCAGCCCTTCGCGCTCTACTGGATCAAGGGCAATCCCAACGATGCCGAGCTGAATCGCTTGCTCGCGACGATCTGCCGGCAGGAGGACGTCGTCTGCCACAACCGCGCCGGCGAGTTCGTCGCGATTCTTCCCGGCACCGACGCGAAAGGCCTCAAAGCCTTCGAAGCGCGGATGCAGGAGAAGCTCGGCAAACGATTGAAGCCGAAGAGTACGCGCCGCGGTTCCGCGCTTTATGGGCCGGGCGATCCGGTCGCCGGCTTTGCCTCCAAAGCGTTCGCGAAATAGCTCTTACTTCCGCGCCGGGAGATGGACGGCGATCGCTTTGCCGTCGTGCGCGATGTGCACGACCACGCGTGAGCCGGCGCGCATATCGGCCCACGTCCCTTCGGCGTCGCCTACGCGGTACGTCGTCGTGCTCGCGAGTCGAACGGTCTCGCGAACGCCGTCGACGCGTTTGACGACGACAGAATCCTTTTCGATTTTCACGATCGTGCCGCGGATATCGCGGCCGCCGGCGTGAGCGAAGAGCAAGCCCGGCAACAGAAATAGCGCACTAATGACCCTTAAGGAACTTTTCATCTTCCCGCTCCTCCGCACTTGCCGGATTCATTTTCTTCATCTCTTCAATTTCCTGCGGCGTGATCTTCGGCAGATGACGAATGAAGTGCACGAGCTTCCAGTTGTCGGCATCGTCGTGTTCGCCGCCCCACGCCGGCATTCCGGTCAAGCGGACGCCATTCTTGATGATGTAGAACAACTCGCCATCGCTCAGCCCCTGCGAGCGCGACGTTCGCATGTCCGGCACTCTGGGATAAAAGCTCGAGCCCATCTCTGTCTTCCCGCTGCCATCGTTTCCGTGACATGTCGCGCAGTGGTTGCAATCATCTCTTCAGTGGCCGTAGGTTGTGCTCGCGCGCTGACTCCGTGGCGCAGCACGAGGATAAGCAAGATTGCCGACGCAACCACCCCGATGACGAACAACGCCACCAGAAGTTTTCCGATGGCAGCCCATCCGCGCTGAGACATCAAAAATACAATGAGGAATTTCGATGAAGACGTCAATTGCGTTCGCCCTCATGTTGTGCTTTGCGTGCGCCGGGGAGACGGCTTCGCAGCCGCAGGCGCTGCGGCATTACGAGTTTCGCGCTGACAAGCTGCCGCCGCCGTACGCGACGCCGTCGGCAGGAAATCCGCCGCGAGTCACGGCGCCGCCACCGGGTGCCCGCCTCGTACTGCCACCCGGATTCAAGATCTCCGTCTTCGCTGACAACCTCGACGATCCGCGGCGGATGCTGCTGGCAGCGAATGGTGATGTCGTACTTGCCGAGCCCGGCGCCGGCAAGATCCTGATTCTGCGCGACGCGAATCATGACGGCGTCGCGGAGCAGCGCTTCACCTTCGCGAGCAATCTCGATGGTCCATATGGGCTCGCGTTTCATGAAGGCTGGCTGTACGTCGGCAACGAAGACGCGGTCGTACGGTTCCCGTATTCGCCAGGCGCCACAAAGGCGACTCGACCGCCGCAGCAACTCGCACAGCTTCCTCCTGGCGGTCACTCGACGCGCGGCGTGATCTTCAACCGAAACGGAACGAAGATGTACGTGAGCATCGGCTCGGAGTCGAACGTCAATCCTGGCGAGCCGCCCGAGCGGGCCGCGATCGTCGAATTCAATCCCGATGGAACCGGCAAGCGCATTTTCGCTTCGGGTCTGCGCAATCCGGTCGGCATGGCGTGGGAGCCGGTCACCGGCGCACTGTGGACCGCCGTCAACGAGCGCGATGGTCTCGGCGACGATCTCGTCCCCGACTACATCACGGAAGTCCGCGGCGGCGGCTTCTACGGCTGGCCTTACTCGTACCTCGGCCAGCATCAGGATCCACGCCGAACGTACGACGCTCCCCGCGACCTCATCGCACGCGCGATCGTCCCTTCACTGCTGATCCAATCGCATTCCGCGGCACTCGGAATCGCCTTCTACGACGGTGCAATGTTTCCGGCTGAATATCGCGGCAACGCGTTCGTCGCGCTGCATGGATCGTGGAATCGATCGCGGCGAACGGGATACAAAATCATTCGCGTGCCCTATCGCAACGGACATCCGACCGGCGGTTATGACGATTTCGTCGTCGGCTGGATGACTGACGAGCAGAGCCGCAACGTCTGGGGACGGCCTGT